>VGNK01000058.1 GCA_016866055.1 Chloroflexota bacterium
GCGACGTCGCCCGCTTCGCCGCCGACCGCCGCGCCGCAGAGACGCTCACCGACCTCGCCGGGCTCGGGCGGATCCGAGTGCTCGCGCTCGCGCGCGGGGCCCCGCTCGAAGGGCTGCGCTGCCTGCTCCCGCTCCCGCCGGCGCCGCGATGAACGCCTCCGCGCCGGCGACTCGGCGCTCGGAGCGCCGCCTCCCCGCATCGCGCGGCACCTTCGTGACACAATGGATCCGTGGCCGAGTCGCTCTCTCCGCAGTACTACAGCGCGAAGCTGATCGACTACTTCGAGCGCCCGCGCAACGCGGGCGCGATGCCGGACGCGCACGTCGACACGAGCGTGACCAACCCCGTGTGCGGCGACTCGATGCGGCTCTTCCTGCGCATCGCCGACGGCCTCATCGAGCGCGCCTCGTTCCTCTCGTCGGGCTGCCCCGCCGCGATCGCGACCTCGTCGATCGCGACCGAGATGATCACGGGGCTCACGCTGGAGCAGGCCGAGCGCCTGACGCGCGACGACTACACGCAGGCGGTCGGCGGGCTGCCGGCGTCGAAGATGCACTGCTCAGTGCTCGCGGCCGCGGCCGTGCGCAACGCGATCGCCGCCTGGCGCGCCCGCCCCGCCGGCGGCGCTGGCTAGAATCCGCCGAAGCACACCGCACGGTCTGGAGGAGCGCATGGGGGAGCCCGCGTGAGCGTCGCTGCGATCGTCCTCGCCGCCGGCGCGTCGCGGCGCATGGGCCGGCCGAAGCCGCTGCTCGACTGGGGTGACCGGCCGCTGATCGTCTGGGAGCTCGAGCAGCTGCTGAGCTCCTGCGTCGCCGAGATCGTGATCGTGACCGGCTCCACCGCCGACGACGTGCGCCGCGCGCTCGGCGTGGCAGGCGCGCGCTACTGCGTCTTCAACCCGCGCTGGCCGCAGGGCCGCGCGACCTCGCTCGCGCTGGGCGTGCGCACGCTGCTCGCGCGCGACCGCTCGCTCGAGGCCGTCGTGCTGCAGAGCGTCGACCAGCCCACGCGCGCGGACATCATCGACCGCCTCGTCGACGAGCTGCGGCGCGCGCACGTGCCGGCGGTGCAGCCGGGCCACGTCGGCCGCGGGGGCCACCCCGTCGTCGTCTCGGCCGAGCTCCTCCCCGACCTCGCGGACGCGCGCGAGGCGACGCTCGGGCTGCGCGGCGTGCTCGAGCGCCACCCACCCCACCGCTTGCCGATGGACGACGAGCCGATCGTCCGCGTCGACATGAACACCCTCGAGCAGCTCGCCGCCGCGCGGCGGCTGCTCGGTGTCGGCGACGGCCGGGCCGCCGGGTGACCGCGCACCCGCGCATCCACCTCGACTGCCTCGGCTCGGCGTTCGCCTTCTCCGCCGGGCGCTACTGGAACGGATGGCTGCTCAACGGCCGCATCCTGCTCGACTGCCCCGCACAGACGGTCCCCCACCTCTACCGGCTGGGCGGCTCGCCGGCCGACGTCGACCTCGTGCTGCTCTCGCACGAGCACGGCGATCACATCGGCGCGGGATGGACCGCTTCCTGCTCGACGCGGTCTACCGGCACGCGGAGGGCCGCGAGCGTCCGCGGGCGATCGCGGGTCCGCCGGGGATCTTCGAGCGCGTGAGCGAGATCACCGGCGACCACCGCGACCAGCCCTCGCGCGCCGACCGGCGCTTCGCCTGGTTCGAGCGCGACGGCGGCGCGCGCTTCGAGCGGGCCGGCGCGCACGTCGAGACCGTGCGCATGGAGCACTCGGGGCCGGACAACGGCTACCGCGTCCACGTCGATGGCGGCGTCGTGGCGTACACGGGCGACACCGCGCCGGGCGATCACATCCACGAGCTCGCGCAGGGGGCCGACGTGTTGATCGTGGAGTGCGACGGGCCCTGACCGCTCATCCACTGCGACTGGCCCGACCTGGTCGCGCTGCGCCGTGCGCTGCCGCCGGCGACGCGGATGATCGTCACCCACTACGACGCGACGACGGTGCCCGCGCTGCCGGCGCTCGACGGCTTCGCGCTCGCCGAGGACTTCGCGGTCTCCGAGTCCCAGACGGGTCTCCGCCCGCCACCACGTCCGTGGTCGCCGGGGGGCGCCCGATCGGCGCGGCGACGCCACACGCCGCCCCCCTGCCCGGAGCCCGCGACGGGTGCGCGCGCTCGGGTTTCGCCTCCCGCGACTTCCCGATATGCTGCGCCGGACCCGGGACCGGGTGAGGAGTCGCCGTGGCCTACGGAATGGGCGTCGTGCGGGGGATGCTGCTCACCCTCCAGCACGTCTTCCGGCCCGCGATCACGGTCAACTACCCCGAGTACCAGCGCGAGGTCCCGGTGCGCGCCCGCACCAACCTCCTCTGGTTCGAGGAGCGCTGCACCGGCTGCTCCACCTGCGCGCAGGCCTGCCCCGACGGCTGCATCCTCGTCGAGACCGCCCCGCGACGGGACGGCACGCTCGAGATCACCCGCTACGAGATCGACTTCCGCATCTGCATGTACTGCGGCCTCTGCACCGAGGCCTGCCCCTACCAGGCGATCCAGGCCGGCGGGCGCTACAACGACGCCGTCTACGTCTTCGAGAACATGTACCGCGACCGAGACGCCCTGACCGCCGAGGCGCAGGCCTACCTCGCAGGGAGCGGCGGCGTCTACCCGAACGGACAGTCGCAGGAGATGAACCCGCTGCGCACCTCGATCCCGACCGCGCGCTCGCGCGTCCCGGTCGCCGGCGCCGGCGGGCCCTTCGGTCCCCAGCGGCTCCCCGGCAAGCTCGACCGCTCGAGCGGCTAGCGCGACGGCCCCGCGCGCCGGCCGGTCCGGCGCGCCCGCATGGACGGAGATCCCGTGGTCACGATCACGCTCAACGGCAGGAAGGTCGAGACCCAGCCCGGTCGCCCCCTGCTCGAGGTGATCAAGGAGCAGGGGATCGCGATCACGAACCTGTGCTACATCGACGGCCTCGAGCCGTACGCGGGCTGCCGCACCTGCATCGTCGAGATCGAGGGCGCGCGCCCCACCCCGCTCCAGGTCGCCTGCGCGACCAGGGTCGCCGACAACATGGTCGTCCAGACCGACACCCCCGCCGTGAAGCGGCAGCGCCAGGCGGTGATGTCGATGATCATGGCGAACCACCCCGACCGCTGCCTCACCTGCCACCGCCGTGTGCACTGCATGCCCGGCGACATCTGCCTGCGCGATGACGTCGTCACCCACCGCTGCCTCACCTGCTCGAAGAACTACCGCTGCGAGCTCCAGACCTCGTGCGAGATGATCGACATGGGCGAGTTCGAGGAGCCGTGGGTCGGCGAGAGCCGCTCCTACTACGAGGCGCCGCCCCCCGACCCCGACCGCGGCAATCCCTTCCTGGAGTTCGACCCGCAGATGTGCATCATCTGCACCCGCTGCGTGCGCGCCTGCGACCAGCTGCGACACACCGGCGCGATCGCGCTTTCCGGCAAGGGCCACACGACGATGATCGCGTTCGGCACCGGCGGGCCGATCCACGAGTCGAGCTGCGACTTCTGCGGCGCCTGCATCGACGTCTGCCCGACCGCGACGCTCATGGAGAAGCCGAACAAGTGGGTGGGCCGCGCCGACGACTGGACGAACTCGACCTGCAACTCCTGCGCGGTGGGCTGCACGCTCTCCTACGGCCTCGCGGAGGGACGGCCCGTGATCGTGCGCCCGGACCGCATCAACCCGCTGAGCCGCGATCAGATCTGCGTGCGCGGTCGCTTCGGCTACGACGCTGTCGGCGAGCGCGAGCGGCTCTCGCGCCACCTCGTGCGCTCCGGCGAGCGCCTCCTCCCCGCGAGCTTCGAGGACGCCGTCCGGCGCGCTGCCCAGGCGATCGCCGCGGTGCGCCGCAGCGACGGACCGGGCGCGGTCGCCGTGCTCGGCTCGCCGCTCGCCACCAACGAGGAGGCGTACCTGCTGCGGCGCCTCGCCCGCGACGTGATCCAGACGCCGCACCTCGACTTCTCGCACGGCCCGGTGCACCGCGCCGTCACCGACGCCTGGCGCGCCGCCTTTCGCACCGAACGGCTCCCCGCGGAGCTGACCACGATCGAGCAGGCGCAGACGATCGTCGTGATCGGCGGCGACCTCGAGGAGTCGCACCAGATCGTCTCCCTGCGCATCAAGGACGCGGTGCTCAAGCGCCGCGCGCGGCTCGTGCTCATCTCCTCTCGCTGGGGCGAGCTCGTGCCGCTGGCGAAGCCGTGGATCCAGCCGCGCCCCGGACACGAGGCGCAGGCGGCGCAGGCGCTCGCCGACGCGCTCGCGGGCGGCGAGCCCGGCGCGGTCGCGAACGTGGTGCCCGAGCGCATGGCCGCCGCCGCCGAGGCGCTGCGCGCCGGCCGCGCCGCCGAGGGGCCGTTCGCCGTCGTCTTCGCTCCGAGCGCCGTGGGCGCCGCCGCCGCGGGCGAGCAGGCGCGCGCCGCCGCGAACCTCGCGATCGCCGCGCGCGGCCAGGCCGCCGCCCAGCACCTCCACTACCTCCCGTCCGACGCCAACGTCCACGGCATCGCCGACATGGGGATCTCGCCGGCGGAGGGCGGGCGCTCCTTCCCCGAGATCGTCGAGGCCGCGCGCGCCGGCCAGATCAAGGCGCTCGTCGTGCACGACGACAACCCGCTGCTCAACGCCCCCGGCACCGCCGCCATCCGCGCCGCGCTCGAGGCCGTCGACGCGCTCATCGTGATCGACTCCCTGCGCTCGACCACGGCCGACCTCGCGACCGTCGTGCTCGCGGAGCTGCCGTTCTTCGCGAAGGACGGGACGATCACGACCGCCGACCGCCGCATCCTCCGCCAGCGGCCGGCCGGTCGCGCGCAGCGCGACGAGCGCGACGGCGTGGCGGTCCTGACCGCGCTGGCGAACGCGCTCGGCGACGTGATGACCTACGGCGGCGCCGGCGACGTGATGCGCGAGGTCGCCGAGCGCGTGCCCGGCTACGCGACCCACGAGGCGATCGCGCAGGCGCCCGGCGCCACCCGCGCGCTCGGGCCCGCCCCCACCGCCGCGGACCGCCAGCCGCTCGCCGCCGCGGCGCCGGCCACCGCCGGCGACGGGCTCGTGCTCGTGACCGGCCGCTCGCTCTTCACCTCCTGGGACGGCGCGTCGATCCGCTCGGAGGAGGCCGACAAGCTCCACCGCGAGGAGGCCGTGCTCATCAACCCGCGCGACGCCTCTGATCTTGGCGTGCGCATGGGCGACGAGGTCGTGCTCGCCGCCGGCGGCGCGGAGGTGCGCGCCGTGGCCCGCCTCGACGACGGCGTCGGCCCGGGCTGGGTCTACCTCCCGCACTACTTCGCCGGCGGGGCGCCGATGTCGCTCTTCGCGCTCGACGGCGCGGCCGCGACCGTCCGCGTGCGCGCCCTCCAGCGCGCCTGACCGCCGCGCTTGCGACGACAGCGGCTCGCCGCCCGCCGTCCTGCCGGGCCACGCCGGTGAGCGCGACGCCCGGTACTAGGATGCCGCGCATGGGTTCGGTCGTCACGGACCGCCGGGCGGACGACGCAGGCTGGGTGCGGGTCGTGGTCGCCCGCGCGGCGCCCACCGCGGAACGGTGGCGTGCCGCGCTCGAGGCAGAAGAGGTCGCGGTGGAGAGCCGCATCGAGGACGTCCGCGAGGCGCTGCCGGGGCAGTCGACGCTGCCGGGGGCGATCCCCGACGTCCCGCCCTTCGCGTACAGCCTCTACGTGGCGCCGGACGACGTGCAGCGCGCGCGCCGCGCGCTGATCGACGCCGGCTGGGACGGACGCACCGGCCTGGCCGGCGCCTCCCGCGTGTCCACGCGCGGCGTGCTCGGCGGCGCGCTCCTCGCGATCGCCGGCGCGGCCGCGCTCCTTTGGTTCAGGGCTTCGCTCGGATGAGCCGGCTGCGGCTCTTCCCGCTCGAGAGCACCGTGCTCTTCCCCGGGATGGAGGTCCCGCTCGTCGTCTTCGAGGAGCGCTACAAGCAGCTCGTCGCGGAGTGCCTCGCGGACTCCGAGCCGTTCGGGGTGGCGCTCATCAAGGACGGCCGCGAGGTCGGGGGGGCCGCCGTGCCGTACCCGATGGGCACGACCGCGCGCCTGGAGTCCGTGCTGCCGATCCCGGGCGGCCGGCTGCGCGTGAGCGCGCGGGGCGAGCGACGGTTCCGCGCGATCGAGCTGTACTCCGACCGGCCCTACCTCTCGGCCGAGGTGGAGTACCCCGTCGACGAGGTCGTCCCCGTGCCCGAGTCGCTCGTGGAGCGGGCGGCCGAGGGCTACCGGCAGCTGGAGCGACTGCGCCAGACGATGGAGGCCCTGTACGTGCGGGAGGTGCGCGGGCCGGGCGCGCCGGGCGCGCTCGCCGATGCGATCGCGGCGGCGGCCGCGTCGGTCACGCCCGTGGAGCGGCTGCAGCCGCTCATCGAGGCGCTCGACGTGCGGCGGCGGCTGGAGCTCGCCTCGGCGCTGCTCACCGACCTCGTGGCGGTGACGCATCGCCAGGTGCGGCTGGTCGTGGCGCAACGTTGGGGCAGCGTGGAGAGGCGCAACTAGGGGCGGGGCGCTCACCTGCCGCGGCCCATCGGCCGGCGGGCCGCGGGCGGGTCGTCACACCGGAAGCGTACTTCGTGCAGCCTCGTACGTGACACCTCGTACGGGAGAAGGGCCATCTCGCCGAAGATCAGGAGGCGGGCTCCGAGTCTCGACGGTGCCTCGCGGCGCAGCCGCGGGCGCGCGACACGGTGGATCGGCCGGGATCTGCCGCTGCGAACCGCAGTGGCGCGACGCAGGGTACGGCGAGGATGACGAACAGCCCTCGCACAGGGAGCCGCTCGTCGCCGGGCTGCTCGTCGCGCGCCCCAACGGCACGGTCGTGGGGGCCGACGCGTCGTTCTGCGCGCTGATCGGCGCGTCGGGCCCGGCGGCGCTGATCGGCCGCTCCTGGGTCGCGCTCGTCTCCCCATCCGACGCCGCGCGGCTCGCCGGCGCCCGCGCCACCGAGGCCGCGGGCGCGCGCTGGGAGGGGCTGCTCGCCGTTCGGATCGACCGCCTCGAGCACCCGCTGCTCGTGGAACTGGCGAGCACGGGGGCGCCGGACCCGCTCACCGTGCTGCGCGTGGAGGCTCCCGGCGTGGGGCCGAGCGGCACCGCGGCCCCGGCGGGCCGCGCCTCCGACGCCGACGCCCGAGCTCACACCGATGCGGAGGCCCTGCTCGCCGCGGTCGCCGCGGCCGACGAGGCGGGCCACGCCCCATCCGCCGCGCGTGGGGTGTTGCAGGCGATCCGAGCGGCGATCGCGTTCGACTTCGCCGTCGTCATCCGTTACATCGACGGTGAGTCGGCGGTGCCCGGCGCCCAGGTGCTCGCGACGTACCCGGGCGAGATGGCCGGCGTCGAGCGCGGGGCTCGCTGGTCGCCGCTCGACCTGGCGGAGCGCGCGATTCTCGAGACGGGGGAGCCCTCGCTCGACGGGGCGCTCGGCCGGCACGTCACCGACCGCTCCCCGCTGGCGCGACTCCCCACGTTCGGGATGCGCTCGCGGCTGGCGCTCCCGCTGTACGCGGGCGACCGCGTGCGGGGCGCCCTCGCGCTGTTCTCGGCGGAGCCGAACGCGTTCTCGCCGGGCGCGGGGGTGCCCTTGGAGCGGTTCGCGCGCCCGCTGCGCGCACACCTGGACGCCGGAGCCGCGCGCCCGGCCGCGCCGATCCCCGCGTAGCGGGCCGCTGGGAGCCGGGCCCGCGCAACCGCACCGGACTCATCGAGCAGCGCCTCGGCGCGCTCGGCGAGATGGTCTCGGGCGTCGCCCACGAGCTGAACAACCTGCTCACGGCGATCCTCGGCTACGCGCAGATTCTCCCCACGCTCGAGGGCGGGGAGCGCGAGCAGCCGCTCACGACGATCGAGCAGGAGGCCCTGCGCGCCTCGCGCATCGTGCGCAACCTGCTCGCTTTCGCGCGCCAGCACCGCACGAGCGTGCAGCCGGTAGACGTCGAGACCGTGCTGCGGCGCGTCGTAGAGGTGCGCCGCTGCAGCCTGCGCGCCGACGGCGTCGCCATCGAGACGCAGGCTCGCCGGCCTCCCGCCGATCATGGCCGACGAGTACCAGCTGGAGCAGGTCTTCCTGAACCTCCTGAACAACGCGCACCAGGCGATGCAGCGCACGGGCGGCGTAGCGACCATCCGCACCGAGCGGCTCGAGAACGCGATCCGGGTCGTGGTCGCCGACACCGGGCCGGGCGTGCCCGAGGAGGTCGCGGAGCGCATCTTCGAGCCGTTCTTCACGACGCGCGACGTGGGGTCCGGCGCGGGGCTGGGGCTCGCAATCGTCTACGGCATCGTCGCCGAGCACGGCGGGCACGTCTGGGTGGAGCGCGCTGCCTCCGGGGGCGCGCGGTTCGTCGTCGAGCTGCCCCTCCGCCGCGCCCCCGCCCCGGCGCCCGAAGGCGAGGCACCAACGCCCGACGCACCCGCCGGAACGTTCCTCGGCGCCACGCCCGCGCCCCCGCCGCCGCCGGCGGCGCGCGTGCTCGTCGTCGACGACGAGCTGCCGATCCGCGCGCTCACGAACGAGATCCTGAGCGGTGCCGCCTACGCGGTGGACACCGCGGCGAGCGGCGACGAGGCCTTCCGCCTCCTCGAGGCCGACGCCTACGACGCGGTGATCGTGGACATGCAGCTCACCGGGATCGACGGCGCGGCCTCCTTCCGGCTCGTCGGCGATCGCTGGCCCCGGCCTGCGCGGCCGCGTCGTGCTCGTCACGGGCGACCCGGAGAGCGACCGCGCCGCGGAGTTGCTCAGCGCGCAGGACGCGCGCCACCTCGAGAAGCCGTTCGACACGCAGACGCTGCTCGGCGTCGTGCGGGACCTCCTGGGCGAGCCCGCCCCGTGGGCGCGGCCCGGCGCGGGCTACCCGCCGGTCTCCATCGGGTAGCCCGCCTTCGCCCAGGCGTCGTGCCCGCCCTCGACGTTGTAGAGCTCTCCCAGCCCGACCGAGGCCGCGAACTCCGCGGCGACCGCCGAGCGCTGCCCCGACTTGCAGATGAAGAGGATCGGCAGATCGCGCGAGAGATCGCCCGAGCGGGTGAGCGTCGCCATGTGCGGGATGTTCAGCGAGCCGGGCACGTGACCGTCGTGGTGCTCGTGCGGCTCGCGCGAGTCGACGACCTGCACGCCGCCGCCGTCGATCATCTGCTTCGCCTCGTGGACGTCGATCCGCGAGAACGGCTCTCCCTCGTGCTTGACCGCCATCCCGGTATCCTCCGCTACGCCGGCCCGACCGTCGCCCCGGGGGCGCCCGTCACCGGCAGGGGTGAACAGCGATGCGGAGTGTAGCAGAGGGCTCCCGGGACCCGGCCGCGGCGCGCATCACGCTCGGGGTCGACCTGCGCAGCGGTACGCGCTATCCGACGGGGATCGCCGCGGTCGACCGCGACCGCCGCGTGCGGTGGCTCGCGACCGTGCGCGACGACGCGTCGATCCTGGCCGCGGTCGACCGCTTCGACCCCGAGTGCGTCGCGATCGACGCGCCGCTCGGGCTGCCCGAGGGGCGCTGCTGCGCCGATCCCACGTGCGCATGCGCCGCGTACGGGATCATGCGCGAGGTCGACCGCGCCTGCGCGGCCGCCGGCTTCCGGCCGTTCCCGTCGCTGTTGCCGTCGATGGTCGGGCTCACGCTGCGCGGGATCGCGCTGCACGCGCGGCTCGCCGCCGCGCGCCGGCGGGTGATCGAGGTGTACCCGGGCATGGCGCAGGACGTCCTCGGCATCCCGCGCAAGCGCCGCGGCATCGACGCGGTCCGGCGGGGGCTGAAGCGCCGGGGGGTGCGCGGCATCCCCCGGGGGCGGCGCGTGAGCCCCGATGAGCTCGACGCGATCACCTGCGCGCTGGTCGCGCAGCTCCACCTCGACGGCGCGACCGAGACGATGGGCCCGGGGGAGCCCGTGCCGCTCGTGCTCCCCGCGCGCTGAGTCGCTCGCGCGCCCCCGCTACAATCAGCGCCGATGGCCACCGCCGAGCAGATCGCCGAGCTCGTCACGAAGCTGCGCGAGGAGCGCGACGCCCTCGTGGCCGTCGCGCGCCGGATCTCGGAGGAGGACGCCGAGCGCCGCCCCCCGGATGGGGACGGTGAGGACGGCTGGTCCGCGAAGGAGCAGCTCGCGCACCTCGCGATGATGGAGGTGGGCTACCGCGCGTGGGTCGAGCGCGCGCTCCGCGAGGAGCGGCCGGACGTCAGCCGCGGCACGAAGCCCGACGCGGTCGCCTACCCGCTCGAGCGCGCCCACGAGGCGACCGTCGCCCAGCACCTCGAGGAGCTCGGGAGGCAGCGCGACCGCACGCAGCGGCTGATCGCGACGATCGCGCCGGCGGGCTACGAGCGCACCGCGCGCCACGACAACTTCGGCGAGCTCACCGTCATGCAGTGGCTGCGGTCGTACTACCGCCACGACCGCATGCACCGGGCGCAGATGCAGGGACGCGTCTCAGAGTACCAGCCGCGCTTCCTCCGTGGTGAGCCCGACCAACGGCGGCGGAGCTGAGCGTCCGCACGGCGTGGCGACCCCCGCGCGAAGGGCCCAGCTGATCGAGCAGCTCCGCGAGCAGCGGCAGCTCCTGCTCGTCACGATCGAGCGGCTCCCCCAGCAGGAGACGCGGCACCCGCTCTTCACGCGCGGCGAGCGGCGGAGCACGATCTGCGACGAGCTGAGCCGGCTCGAGCACGCCGAGGTGAACTACGCCGCGTGGCTCGAGCGCGCGCGGAGCGAGCGCGAGCCGGACGTCACGCGCGACCCGTACCTCCGCGCTGACATCGACGAGGCGCATGCCGACCGCTACCCGATCGAGGAGATCTTCGAAACGACGCGGCTCGTGCGTCGCGGGACGATGGCGCTGATCCCCGACCTGCAGCCGGGCGACTTGCTGCGGCGCGTGAAGGCGCCGCCCGGCGCGCTCAGCGTCGACGAGCTGATCGGCGCGCTCGCGCGCCACGACCGGGAGCTCGCCCCCGCGATCGCGCCGCGCGACGGGACGCGACTGCCGCGCTTCTTCGCCCGCGAGGGGGTCGCGGGGGCGGGGGCGCTCGATGGCTGAGCGCCCGCGTGTCTTCGTCTCCCGCACGCTGCCCGCGCCGCAGGCCGTGGAGCGGCTGCGCGAAGCGACCGCGCTCGACGTCTGGTCCTCGCCGCGGCCACCCACGGTGGACGAGCTGCGGGAGCGCGTCGCGGGCTGCGAGGGCGTGCTCACGATGCTCACCGAGGCCGTCGACGCCCGGCTGCTCGACGCGTGCCCAAAGCTGCGCGCAGTCGCGAACATGGCCGTCGGCTACGACAACATCGACGTCACCGCCGCCAGCGAGCGCGGCGTGCTCGTCACCAACACGCCCGGGGTGCTGACCGAGACGACCGCCGACATGGCGTTCGCGCTGCTGCTGGCGGCCGCCCGCCGGCTGGCGGAGGGAGAGGCGGCGGTGCGCGGCGGGGCGTGGGGTCCCTGGGACCCCGCCTGGCTGCTCGGCCACGACGTCTCCGGGGCCACGCTCGGCATCGTCGGACCTGGGCGCATCGGCGGCGCGGTCGCCCGGCGCGCCCGCGGCTTCGGGATGCGCGTCCTCTACCGTGGACACCAACCCGTCGACGGCTTCCCCGGCGAACGGGTGAGCCTCGCCGAGCTGCTGGGCCGGTCGGACTTCGTCTCCGTCCATGTCCCGCTCACCCCGGAGACTACGCACATGTTCAACGCCGCGACCTTCGCGCAGATGCAGCCCCACGCGGTCTTCGTGAACACCGCGCGGGGGGGCATCGTCGACCAGGTGGCGCTGCGCGAGGCGCTCGTCGCGGGGCGCATCGCGGCCGCCGCGCTCGACGTCACGGACCCCGAGCCGCTGCCGCCGGACGACCCGCTGCTGTCGGCGCCGCACCTGCTCGTCGCCCCGCACCTGGGGAGCGCCACGCGCGCGACGCGGCGCCGCATGGCCGAGCTCGCGACCGACAACCTGCTCGCCGCGCTCGCCGGGGAGCGCCCCGAGCACCTCGTCAATCCGGAGGCCTGGGAGCGGAGACGGCGATGAGCCCGGGCCGCCACGCCGGCGACGCGGAGGCCCACGGCCGTCTCTGGCTGGCCGAGACCCTCTGGAAGCTCGGCTCCGTGCAGTTCGGCAACTTCACGCTGGGCCGCACGGTGCGCGGTTCCCCGGTCTACGTCAACGCGAAGCTCCTGATCTCGCGACCCGAGGCGCTGCAGCAGACCGCGCGGCTGATCGAGGACGAGCTCAAGATGGCGCTGGCGATGCGCAACGCGCCCGTCGCGCCGTTCGACGCGATCGCCGGCGTCCCCATCGGCGGGCTGCACGTCGCGACCGCGCTCTCGCTGCAGATGCGGGTGCCCCTGCTCTACGTCCGTCCGCCGCGCGAGCCCGTCGAAATGTCCGCGCCGCAGATCGAGGGGATCTACCGCCCCGGGCAGACCGCGCTGATCGTCGACGACCTCGCCGCCGGCGGCGGCTCGCTCGTCGAGACCGCGGAGGCGCTGCGACACGCCGGGGTGCGCGTGCGCGACGCCTTCGCGCTGATCGACCGCGAGCAGGGGGCGCGGCGGCGGCTGGAGTCCATCGGGGTGCGGCTGCACGCGGTGCTGTCGCTGGAGGTGATGCTGACGTTCCTGCACGCCAACCAGCGGATCCAGGCCGAGGATTACGAGCGCTCGATGGCATACATTCGACGCGAAGCCGAGCCCCGATCGGAGTTCGACTGACCGGCGGCGCACGAGCCCCGCGCCACCGACTACGCACAGACCGGCCACGGCGAAGCGAAGGGAGCAGCCACTCGATGTGGGACCGCGCCGCCGTGCGCCGTGACTCCCGCGAGCCGCTGCTCGCGGTGCTGCTCGCGCTCGCGCTGGCGGGCGCCGCGTGCGGCGCCGGTGACGGCGG
>VGNK01000059.1 GCA_016866055.1 Chloroflexota bacterium
GGTCGCCGGCTCGGCCGCCGGCGCGCGCTCCGCGGGTGGCGCGGCGGCGGGCGAGCGCAGGAGCGCCTCGATGCGCTCCAGGCGCCGCCGCAGGTCGCGCACGTCCTCGCTCAGGCCCGTGAGCGAGCCGATGAGCGCGTCGAAGAAGGGGTCGTGGCCCGAGCGGCGCACCAGGAGCTCCTGCGCCTGCTCGACGGACTCGTCGATGATGCGGTGCGCGTGCTCGCGGGCATCCTCGAGCACGAGCTCGATGCGGTCGAGGTCGGGCTGCTTGCCGGGGAGACGGTCGGGCATCGGGCGTCTCCGTCGATCGGCGGGTGGCTCGGTCCCACCTCGCGCGGCGGGTGCGGGGGCGAGACCCGTTCGAGCGGCGCGCGCCGCGAGGCATCGCGGGCGCCGGTTCGCCACCCAGCGTCGCCAGGAGCGCCCCTACCGCCCGGAGGATCGACGTCAGCCGCTCCGCGGCCGTCGGCGCTGCGCGCTCACGACCCTGCTCCGCCCTCGTCCCGGTCCGCCACCGCTGATCGTAGGACATCGGCTTCCCGCTGTCCCCGCCGCTAGCCGCTGTGCGTTCGCCCCCGAGGGACGAACTTGTACCCCACCCCCCGCTCGTTCACGATCATCGGGTCCGACTGGGGGTCGTCCCCCAGCTTCCTCCGCAGGTGCTGGATGTGCACCTTCAGGTAGTCGCTCTCCTCCACGTACTCCCGCCCCCACACCTTCGCGAGCAGCGTGCGGAACGTCAGCACCCGGTTGCGGTTCCGCGTCAGGTGGTAGAGCAGCCCGTACTCGATCGGGGTGAGCTTGATGCGATCCCCCCGGATGCTCACATCGCGGCTCTGATAGTCGATGCGCAGCACCCCGTCGCTGAACGGCGGTCCCTCGTTGATGGGGACCTGCAAGCCGGTGCGGCGCAGCACCGCGCGGACCCGGGCGAGCAGATCGATGTGCGAGAACGACTTCGTGATGTAGTCGTCCGCCCCCATCTCGAGCCCGCGCACCTTGTCGAGCTCCTCGTGGCGGGCCGTCAGCGTGATCACCGCACCTCGGAGAACTGCCGGATACGCTGGCAGACCTCGAACGCGTCGATGTCGGGGAGCCCGATGTCGAGGATGATGACGGCCGGGGGTCCATCTGGGCCGCCTCCACGCCGGAAGCGCCCCCCGAAGCGTGAACCACGTCCGCCTCCGGCCACCGGAGTCCGAACGTGAGTCGCACCACCTCGACGATGTCAGGCTCGTCGTCGATTACGAGTACCCGCATTGTGTTGAGTGTAGCGATCGATATCGCCCCTGAGAAACCGGGGTCTCCCCGACCACCAAACCCGCGTTCGCGACTCGGGTGGAACCGCTCCGGTCGGCCGCGACGCACTACGATCGCCCGCGCCCCCGCGATCCGCTCTGGCGTGCGGCGCGAGCGTCCCAGCCCGGCCGGGACCGCTCGCATGTGTGTATTGGAGGCCGGTCCAGTAGACTCGCCCCGCTCCCGCAACGGGCACGGCATCACAACAGCGATGCGCACCGCGGCCCACCAGGAGGCCCATGCAGAAGTACATCATCCGGCGGCTTGCGCTGATGATCCCGACGCTGTTCGGGCTCTCCATCCTCGTGTTCACGATGGTGCGCCTGGTGCCCGGCGACATCGTCGCGCTGATCGCGGGCGACTTCGGGGCCACCAGCAAGGAGACCCGGGACGCCATCCTGAAGGACTTCCGGCTCGACCGGAACATCCCGGAGCAGTACGTCCTCTGGCTCGGCGAGATCGGGAGGTTCGACCTCGGCTCATCGCTCATCAGCGGTCGCACGGTGCAGAGCGAGCTCAAGACCCGGCTCCCCGTCACGATGGAGCTCGGGATCCTCGCGCTGGTCGTCTCGGTCGCGATGGGCATCCCAATCGGGATCCTCTCCGCGGTGAAACAGAACACGGCCGCGGACTACGTCGGACGGAGCGCCGCCATCGGCCTGCTGGCGGCACCGAACTTCTGGATCGCGTTGCTCCTGATCGCGCTCGCCGGACGCTACTTCCGCTGGGGGGTCCCCCCAACCACGTACGTCGGCTTCACCGACGACCCCATCGCCAACCTCAAGCTCATGCTCGTTCCGGCGATCATCCTCGGCGGCTCGTCGTCGGGTGGCGTCATGCGCTACACGCGCACGGCGATGCTCGAGGTGCTGCGCCAGGACTACATCCGCACGGCGCGCTCGAAGGGCCTCACCGACCGCGTGGTGATCATCCGCCACGCCATGAAGAACGCGCTCATCCCGGTGATCACCGTGATCGGGCTGGGGATCCCCGGGATCGTCGGCGGCTCGGTGATCATCGAGACTGTCTACTCGATTCCCGGGATGGGCCGGTACTATGTCTCCTCCATCAACCAGCTGGACTTCCCGGTGGTGCAGGCGATCAACCTCGTCTCGGCCCTCGTCGTGGTCTTCGCGAACCTGGGGGTCGACATCACGTACTCGTGGCTCAACCCGAGGATTAGGTACTCCTGATGGCCACCGAAGCACGCGCCCTCGACGACAGTTACCGTCTCGGTCCGCCCGCGCCGTTCTACCGGCGCTACCCGGTGGCGCTGTGGCGATTCATCCGCCACTACCCGCTCGGCGCGTTCGGGGCGTTCTTCGTCGTCGTCCTGATCCTGATGGCCGCGGTGCCGGCGATCTTCACGCCGCTCGAGGCGCAGGACCCGCTCAGGCAGTCGATCGGGGATCGGCTGCAGGCGCCGTCGGCGAGCCACTGGTTCGGTACCGACGAGCTCGGCCGCGACCTCTACGCGCGCATCGTGTTCGGCGCGCGCACGTCGATCATCATCGGCTTCGGCGTGGTGCTGCTGAGCAAGGCGCTCTCGGTCGTCCTCGGCACGATCTCCGGCTACTACGGCGGGCTCTTCGACACGCTGCTCCAACGCATCATCGACATCGGCATCGCCGTGCCCGGGCTCGTCTTCATCATCCTCGTCGTGCAGACCCTCGCCGGGCGCATCGGCGACATGCTCGCCATCGTCCTCTCCCTCTCGTTGCTGATCGCAACGAGCTCATCCAGGACGATCCGCGGCGTCGCGCTCTCGCTCACGACGGAGCAGTACGTCGACGCGGCGCGTGCCCTGGGCGCGCACGACGTGCGCATCATGGCGAGGCACATCGTGCCGAACCTGTTCGCGATCGTGATCGTGAGTGCCTCGATCCTCGTGGGGAACGCGGTGCTGATCGAGTCGTCGCTCTCGTTCCTCGGCTACGGCGTGCAGCCGCCGACCCCGAGCTGGGGGCGCATGCTGAACGACGCGCGCCAGCAGCTCGTGCGGGCGCCGCATCTGGCGATCTTCCCTGGCCTCGTGATCTTCCTGACCGTCTACAGTTTCAACATGCTGGGCGACGCGCTCCGAGACCGGCTCGACCCGCGCCTGCGCGGATCGCGCTAGGAGCCTGCGCCCCGCGCATCTCCCGCCCCGCGCGTCAGCCGTCGGGTTCGCCGCGTCTCGGTTCAGCGTCGGCGCGCCCCGCGTTACGGCCCCCGATTCGCGATCGTGAGCTGCACGCGGTGATGTGGCGGGACGGCCGATGGATGCGCCGCTCCGCGCCGCGGACAGCTGCGCGCCGGCGCCGCGCACACCGCGTCGCGCATGACCGCGGCCGCGCGCGACGGGCGTGCCGGGTGAATCGTGTATCGTCCTCGGTCGGCGTCGCGCCGTGGCTCTCGGAGGGAGCGGGCAGATGCAGATGACGGGCGGGCAGGCGCTGGCGCAGTCGCTGAAGGTCGAGGGGATCCAGACGATCTTCGCGCTGCCGGGCATCCAGCTCGACTTCGCCGTCGACGCGCTCTGGGAGGAGCGCGACCACTTCTCGCTCGTCCACACGCGGCACGAGCAGGCGACCTCATACATGGCCGACGGCTTCGCGCGCACGACCGGCGAGGTCGGCACGTGCCTCGTCGTGCCGGGGCCCGGGCTGTTGAACGCGGCCGCCGGGCTGGCCACCGCCTACGCGTGCAACTCGCCGGTCCTGTGCATCGCCGGGCAGATCCAGTCGGACCAGATCGGCCTCGGCCGCGGGGCGCTCCACGAGATCAACCGCCAGCTCGAGACGATCTCCTCGGTCGTGAAGCAGGCCGAGCGCGCCTCGAGGCCCGAGGAGATTCCGGGGATCGTGCGCCGCGCGATGGGGGCGCTGCATACGGGCCGCCCGCGACCGGTCGAGATCGAGATCCCGCCGGACGTGCTCGAGCGGGTCGGCGACGTGACGCTGCTCGAGCCCGAGGCGTGGGTGCGCTCCGCCGAGCACCCCGCCGATGAGGACGCGCTCGAGCGCGCGGCAGAGATGCTGGGGCGGGCCGAGCGCCCGCTGATCTGCAGCGGCGGCGGCGTGCTCGCGGCGGCCGCCTGGGAGGAGCTCGCGGAGCTCGCGCGCATCCTCGAGGCGCCCGTGCTGATGACGAGCAACGGCCGGGGCGCGCTCTCCGACCGCGACCACCGCGCCTTCTCGGGGATGGTGGCGACGCGCGAACTGCTGTCGAAGGCCGACGTGGTGCTCGCGGTCGGCACGCGCTTCATGGTCGCGACGAACCCGCGGCTCGGCGGCTCGCTGGGGAAGGGCGCGCAGCTCATCCAGGTCGACGTCGACCCGGAGGAGGTCGGGCGCAACCGTGCGCCCACGCTCGGCATCGCGGCCGATGCGAAGGCGGCGCTCGCCGGGCTCGTCGCGCGCGTGCCGCGCCACAACCGCGCGCGCGCCTCGCGGGAGGCCGAGCTGCGCGCGATCCGGGGGGAGGCGCGCCGGCGCTGGTCGGAGGCGACCGTGCAGGCGGGCTACGGAATGGTGCTGCGCGAGGAGCTCCCGGACGACGGCATCCTCGTCAGCGAGAGCACGCAGGTGGGGTACTGGTGCAACGGCGGCGCGTTCCCCGTGTACGAGCCGCGCACCTTCCTCACCTCCGGCTACCAGGGCACGCTCGGCTACGGCTTCGCGACCGCGCTGGGCGCGCAGGTCGGCAACGCCGACCGCAAGGTCGTCTCGATCAACGGCGACGGGGGCTTCATGTACAACGTGCAGGAGCTCTCGACGATGGCGCAGCAGCGCATCCCGCTCGTGACGGTCGTGTTCAACGACAACGCGTACGGCAACGTGCGCCGCATCCAGACGCTGCGCTTCAACGAGCACGTGATCGCGACCGAGCTGCACAACCCGGACCTCGTCGCGCTCGCCGAGGCGTTCGGCGTCGCCGGCTACCGCGCGGAGGGCCCGGAGGCGTTCCGCACGACGCTGCGCGCCGCGCTCGCGGCGGGCGAGCCCGCGCTGATCGAGGTGCCCATGCCGCCCGCCGCCGCGCTCAGCGGCGCCTTCCCGATGGAGCCGCTGCCGCCGCGGCCGCGCCTCGGACGATAGGAGGCGCGCGATGGCGGCACCGCTGCACATCGGGCTGATCGGCGCGGGCGCCAACACCCGCCTGCGCCACATCCCCGGCTTCCAGGCGATCTCCGACGTGGAGGTCGTCGCGGTCTGCAACCGCTCGCGCGAGAGCGGGCAGCGCGTCGCCGACGAGTTCGGGATCGCGCGCGTGGAGACGGACCCGGAGGCGCTCTTCGCCGACCCGTCGATCGACGCGATCTGCATCGGCACCTGGCCGTACATGCACCGCGAGTTCAGCGTGCGCTCGCTCGAGGCGGGCAAGCACGTGCTCTGCGAGGCGCGCATGGCGATGGACGCGACGGAGGCGCGCGCGATGCACGAGGCCGCGCGGGCCCGCCCCGACCGCGTCGCGCAGCTCGTGCCCGCGCCGTTCGACCTCCGCTCGTGGCGCACCGTGCGCCGCCTCGTCGACGACGGCTCGCTCGGCGAGATCCGCGAGGTGCACGTGACACTGCTCAACGGGCAGGCGCTCAACCCCGACGCCCCGCTGCACTGGCGCGAGCGCGGCGACCTCTCGGGCATGAACGTCATGCAGTTCGGCATCCTCGTCGAGGTCGTGAGCCGCTGGCTCGGCCCGATGCGCCGCGTGCTCGCCGACGGCGCAACGTTCGTCCGCGAGCGCCGCGGCGAACAGGGACGGTCCACGCCGGTCGACGTCCCCGACAGCCTCGGGGTCCTCGCCGAGCTCGAGCGCGGCGGCCGCGTCACGTTCCGCGTGAGCACCGTGCTGCACGCGCCGCGCGACGCCAACGGCATCTCGGTGTACGGCTCCGAGGGGACGCTGCACTGGGAGATGGGCGACCGCATGAGCTTCGCGCGCCGCGGCGAGCAGCCGGCCCCGCTCGAGCCCGACCCCGGCACCGCCGGCGAGTGGCGCGTCGAGCGAGACTTCATCGAGTCGATCCGCGAGGGGAGGCCCGTCGAGCTGACGAACTTCGACGACGGGCTGCACTACATGCGGGTGACCGAGGCGGTCTACCGCAGCCGCACCGGGCACCGCGCGGTGGAGCTTGCGGAGGTTTGATCCGCGGAGGGTGACGTGCCGCAGGACGACGCGCTCTCGGGTGACGAGTGCCTGCGGCGGCTGCGCGAGGTCAGCGATGCGCTCCGCGAGGCGCTCGGCGGCGCGGGCTGGGAGCGCCGCGACCCCGACGGGATGAACGCGAAGGACTACCTCGCGCACGTCGGCCGCTGGCAGGCGCGGCTCGTGCGATGGTGGATGGCGGGGCTCTCCGGCGAGCGTCGCGCGGGTCCCGAGCCCGGGTACACGTTCGAGCAGGACGACGCACTGAACGAGCGGGACATGGACGCCGACCGTGACCTCCCGGCGGACGAGGCGTGGCGTCGCTTCGATCAGTCGCTCGACGCGCTCCTCGGACTCATCGCGGGGCTCTCGGACGAAGACCTGAACGACGAGGCCCGTGCGCCGTGGCTCGGCTTCCCGCTGCGCTACGTGATCGCGAACAACACCTTCGGGCACATCGCCGAGCACCTCCCGGCGATGCGCGCGCTCGCGCGCGGCGCGCTCGACCTCGGCTAGACGCCCTTCCACTCCGGCTGGCGCTTCTCGGAGAACGCTCGCGGGCCCTCGATGCGGTCGGGGCTCTGGTTGTGGCGCTGCAGCCAGTAGTAGCTGCGGTGGATCGCCGGCTCGAGCGGCAGGTCGAGCCCGCGCATCGCGCCCTCCTTCGAGCCGCGCACCGAGAGCGGCGCGCACTCGAGGATCTGGCTCGCCCAGCGGTCGGCCGCCTCCTTCAGCTGGTCGTGCGGCACGACCTCGTTCACGAGACCGTAACGGTGCGCGGTCTGCGCGTCGATGTCCTTGCCCGTGAGGATCATGCCCATCGCGATCTTGAGCGGGAGCTGGCGCGGGAGACGGTGGATGCCGCCGGCGCCCGCGAACAGCCCCACGCGCGGCTCCGGCAGCCCGAAGCGAGCGCGCTCGGAGGCCACGATGATGTCGCACGCGAGCGCCATCTCGCAGCCGCCGCCCATCGCCCAGCCGTTCACCGCGGCGATCACGGGCTTGTGCAGGTCCCAGCGGTCGGTGATGCCACCGAAGCCGCCGGCGCGCGGCACCGTGCCCTCGGGCAGCCGCCCCGTGCCGGAGGCGGTCGCCTTGAGGTCATTCCCCGCCGAGAAGGCCCGATCCCCCGCCCCGGTGAGGATCGCCACCCACGCCGAGTCGTCGTTCGCGAAGTCGTCCCAGAGGCCGGAGAGCTCGTGCGATGCGAGCGGGTGCAGCGCGTTCATCACCTCGGGCCGGTTGATCGTCACGTAGGCGACGTGGCCGCGCTTCTCGTAGGTCGCGTACTCGTAGGGCATCCGGGAGGCTCCTCTCAGGGCTCGCGCGGGGCGGCGGCCTCGATGCGGACCGCCGACGGTCCCCGAGGCCGCGCTCATTCTACCGCCCATCCGCGCCCGCGCCGCTAGACTCGCGCGGTCGATCGAGGGAGGGGCACGCCGGTGAGCCGAGGCATCTTCGTCCGCTTCGACGGCCCGGGGCCCGACTGGTCGATCGAGACGCTCGTGCTGCGGCTCATCATCAACGCGAGCGGCCTCTTCCTCGCCTCCGCGATCGTGCCGGGCATCCGGATCGGCGACTGGCAGTCGCTCCTGGCCGGCTCGGCGATCTTCGCGATCGTGAACATGCTGCTGCGGCCGCTCGCCTACTTCCTGTCGTTCTGCCTGATCATGGTGACGTTTGGGTTCTTCGCGCTGGTGGTGAACGCGCTGCTGCTTGCGCTGACGGCGTGGGCCGCCGGCCAGCTCGACCTCAACTTCACGATCGACGGGTTCTGGTCGGCGTTCTTCGGCGCGCTGATCATCACGCTCGTCTCGGTGCTCGCGAGCATCGTGGTGCGACGACCGGTCGGGCGGTAGCGCGCCCCCCGCGCTCGTCGAAGGGGGGGCGAGCGAGCTTCGGCGGAACGCGCCACGTGCGGATCCACCTCTGGCGGGCGCCCTTCGACAGGCTCACGGCGAACGCAGCCCCTCGAACGAACCTCGGCGCGAACGGACCGCGATACCCCCTACGCCGGCGGCCCGATCGGCGCCTTCCCCTTGCGCTGCATGCGCGGGCCGCGGCCCGCGCGCGACGGCGTCCCCGGCGGCTCCACGCGCACTGCGCACGCCTTGTACTCGGGAATGCCCGACGCCAGGTCGAGCGCGTCGTTCGTGAGGAAGTTCGCCGCTGCTCCGCGCAGCTGCACGAACGGCACGAACAGCTCGCCGCGCCGCATCCGGTCGACGACGTGCACCTCCGCCGCGATCTCGCCGCGACGCGAGGCGAGCTGCACGACGTCGCCCTCCTTCACCTTCAGCCGGTCGGCGTCCGCCGGGTGCATGTCGACCGCCACCACCGGCACCGTCGCGAGCAGACCGGGCACGCGCCGCGTGATCACGCCGGTGTGCCAGTGGTAGAGCGACCGTCCCGTGATCAGCGTGAACGGGAAGCGCCGCGACGGCAGGTCAGCCGCCGGCGGCCCCTGCTCCACCGCGACGAACCTGCCGAGCCCCCGTGGGAACTCCTCCTGGAAGAGCCGCGGGGTGCCCGGGTGCTGTTCGTCCGGCACCGGCCACTGGATGCCGCCCTCGCGATCGAGCCGCTCGTGCGAGAGCCCGGCGATGATCGGCATCAGCGAAGTCATCTCGTCGAAGATCTCCGATGCCGAGCGGTGCTCGAAGCCGCGCGCCGGCCGCTCGAGCAGGCGGCAGACGCGACGGGCGATCTCGTTCGTGATCTCCCAGTCGTGCCGCGCCTCCCCCGGAGCCTCCACGATCGGGCGGATCAGCTGCACGCGCCGCTCGCTGTTCGTGAACGTCCCCTCCTTCTCCGCGAACGAGGTCGCGGGGAGCACGACGTCCGCGATCTCCGCGGTCTCGTGCATGAAGATGTCCTGCACGACGAGGAAGTCGAGCGCCTCGAACCCCTCGCGCGCGTGCGCGAGGTAGGGGTCGGAGATGAGCGGGTTCTCGCCGACGACGTACATCGTCTTGAGGTGGCCCTCGAGCATCTCCTCGATCATCGCCGTCGACCTCAGCCCCGGCTCGCGCCCGATCTCCGTCTCCCACGCGCGCGAATACTTCTCGTTCGCTGGGCCGTCGAGCGGCTCGTAGCCGGGGAGGACGTTCGGCAGGCAGCCCGAGTCCGAGCACCCCTGCACGTTGTTCTGCCCGCGCAGCGGCGAGATCCCGTTGCCGAAGCCGCCGACCTGGCCGCACAGGAGCGCGAGGTTGATCAGCGAGCGCGCGTTGTCCGAGCCGTTCGTGTGCTGCGTGACGCCCATGCCCCAGATCAGGCACGAGCCGCGCGGCTGGCCGTCGTGCTCGGGGCGCGGGCGCGCGTAGAGCCGCGCCGCAACGCGGATGTCGTCCGCGGGCACGCCCGTGATCGCCTCCGCGTCCTCCGGCCTCACCTGCGACGCGACGGCGCGCCACGACTCGAACCCCTCGGTCCGGCTCGCGACGAAGTCGCGATCCCAGAGGCCCTCCTCGAGGATCACATTCGCCATCGCGTTGAACAGCGCCACGTCGGTGCCCGGTCGCGGCTGCAGGTGCACCTCGGCGACGTCGCAGAGGTCGATGCGGATCGGGTTGACGACGATCAGCGCCGCGCCCCGATCTTCCACCGCGCGGCGCAGCCGCGACGCGACGACCGGGTGGTTCTGCCCGGTGTCGCTCCCCACCACGAGCAGCGTGCCGGCGTGGTCGTAGTCCTCGTACGAGTTGCTCGTCGCGCCGGAGCCGACCTGCTCCATCAGCGCGACGACCGACGGCGCGTGGCAGAGCCGCGAGCAGTGGTCGACGGAGTTCGTGCCCATCACCGCGCGCACGAACTTCTGGAGGACGTAGCCGTCCTCGTTCGTCGCCTTCGCAGACGCGATCGCCGCGAACGACCCGATCGAGTCGGCGAAGCGCTCGGCGACGAGGTCGAGCGCCTCGTCCCAGCTCGCCGGCCACAGCCGGCCGCGCCTGCGGACGAGCGGCTGCGTCAGCCGCTCCTCGGAGTGCACGAAGGGAAGGCCGAAGCGCCCCTTCACGCAGGTCATCCCCTGCGACGAGCCGTTCCCCGGCTCGCCGTCGACCCAGACGATCTCCCCCTCGCGCTCGTGCACCGCGAGCCCGCAGCCGACGCCGCAGTACGGGCACGTCGTGTGCACGACCATGGTCTCGGGCTGGCGACTGCTCGCCGTGGCCGCGATGCCGGTCGTCGGCATCAGCGCGCCCGTCGGGCACTGTGAAACGCACTGCCCGCACGAGGTGCAGATCGACTCCTCCCAGAGCGAGTCGAACGCCGCGCCGATGTGCGCGGTCTTGCCGCGACCGTTGATGCCGATCGCGCCGATGTGCTGCGTGCGCTGGCACGCGTCGACGCAGCGGCCGCAGAGGATGCAGTCGGCCATGCTCAACGTGAAGAAGACGTTCGATTCGTCGAGCGGGGCGCGCGGCCGCGGCTCGAACGACGAGGTCTCGATCCCGTGTACCTGCGCGTGGCGCGCGGCGAGGCCCTTGCCGCGCCCGTCCGCCGACATGCCGACGGTGAGGTCGAGCACGCCCCGGCGGACGCGCGCGGCCTTCTCGGACTGCGTGCGGATCGCGGCTCCCTCCGCGACCGGGGTGTGGCAGGCGGCCGCGAGCCGCGGCGCGCCCTCCACCTCGACGAGGCAGGTGCGGCAGGCGCCGAGCGGTCCGCGGGCGTCGGGCTTGCACAGGTGGGGAAGGTCGACGCCGGCGGCGAGCACCGCCTCGAGCAGCATCGAGCCGCGCGGCACGCTCACCTCGCGGCCGTCGACGGTCACCGTCACCGGCGGCGCCACCACCGGCATGCCGGGCAGCGTCATCGGATCACCTCCAGTCCTGGGCGCGAGCGAGAGCTTCGTCGCCCCGGCGGCTCAGCCCGCTCACGCGAGCCTGCACTGAGCCCGCCGAAGGGGCCACTCGTCCTCATCATTCGAACGCCACCGGGAACTCGGCGAGCGCCGACGCCACCGGCCGGCCGGCCAGGCCGCCGAGCTGGCAGAGCGACGCCTCCGTCATCACCTCGATCACCTCGTCGATGCGCGCGCGGTTCGCGCCCGGGTCCGCGAGCAGCTCCACGAGCCGCGCGGTGCCCTCGCGGCACGGCGTGCACTCGCCGCACGACTCTCGCATGTTGTACGCAGCGAGGTCGCGCGTGATCTTCGCGATGTCCGCGTCTCGCGGCAGCACGACGGCGCCGCCGGCGCCGAGCGCGCGCATCTCGAGCGGGCGGTCGAACTCGGCCGGCGGGACGAAGCGCCCCGACGGGCCGCCGAGCAGCACGGCGGACGCCCGCCCCGGGCTCGCGCCAGCCATCGCGAGCACGCCCGCCCAGGTCGTCGCGCCGTCCACCGGCACCTCGTAGAGCCCCGGCCGCGGCACGGCGCCCGAGAGCGGGATCAGCTTCGTCGGCGGCGGGGTCTCGTCGAAGACCGTCGTCACCGCGCAGAGCGTCTCCGCGTTGTTGATGATCGTCGGCCAGCGGAAGAGCCCGTGATCGGTCGCGAAGGGCGGCTTGTAGCGCGGCACCGGCCGCTCGCCCTCCACGCTGTTCATGATCACGGACTCCTCGCCGCAGACGTAGCCGCCGGCGCCAGAGCGCACCTCGATCGCGGCCTCGATGCGGCGGCCGAGCGCGTCGCCATCGACGATGCCGGCCGCGCGCGCGTCGGCGAGCGCGCGCTCGAACGCGGCGCGGGCGTTGCGCGCCTGCCCGTTGATGTAGACGACGGCGCGGGTCACGCCGGTCGCGTGGCAGGCGAGCAGGATCCCCTCGATCAGCCGGTGAGGGTCGCCCTCGATCAGGTGGCGGTCCTTGAAGACGCCGGGCTCGCCCTCCTCGGCGTTCACGAGCAACCACTTCTCGCCGCCGTGCGCGGCGACGAGCTTCCACTTCGTCGGCACCGGGAAGTGCCCGCCGCCGCGGCCGGTGAGCCGCGCGCGCTCGATCGCCTCGATCGTCTCGGCCGCCGGGCGCGTGATCGCGTGGGCGATGGCCGCGTAGGCACCCTGCGCGAGCGCGTCGCCGAGCGAGCCGTCGTTGCGCCCCATGCGCGCGGTGAGCCCGCGCTCGCCGGTGCCCGCGTAGCCCTCCGCGTCGCAACAGGCGTCCAGGCACGCGGCGACCGCGTCGCCGCCCCCGTCGTCGAGGCGCGGATGGCGGTGCACGTGGCCCTCGCGCAC
>VGNK01000060.1 GCA_016866055.1 Chloroflexota bacterium
CGAGCGGCGCGACGGCGCGCTACTCGTGCGCACGGGCGACGGCCCGGCGGTGGTGAGCGGCGTGACGCTCGCGCTCCACCCAGCGGGCCTCGCCGTCCGCTCGCTCACGCTGCGCTAGCGGCGCGCACCCGCGCGGCGCATGCTGCGCAGGTGCCGGATGCGACGTGCCGTCTCACCGCGGGTCCGGCGGCCGCCCCCGGGCGGCCCGCGACGGGAGGAGCGCACCCTGACGGTCCGCGAGTGGATCCCCGACGCCGTCGGCGTGCTCATCGGGCGCCGCAAGGTCTTCTACGGGTGGTGGCTCCTCGCGGGCGCCGTCGTCGCGATGGCCCTGGGGAGCGGCGTCTCGTTCTGGGCGTTCGGGCTCTACGTCGAGCCGCTCGAGCGCACCTTCGGGTGGAGCCGCGCGGAGGTGTCGCTCGCGTTCTCGGTGTCGCTGCTCGCCAGCGGGCTCACCGGCCCCGTCATCGGGCGCTGGATCGACGTGCGCGGCCCACGCGACGCGATCCTGCTCGGAGCGGTGCTGACCGCGCTCAGCTACGTCCTGCTCGCGACCACCCGCGAGCTCTGGCACTGGTACCTCTACTCGGTCTTCAACTCGGTCGTGCGCCAGCTCATGTTCTTCATCCCGTTCATGGCGCTGATCTCGCGGTGGTTCGACCGGCGAAGAGGCATCGCCGTGAGCGTGCTCGGGAGCGGCTTCTCGCTCGGCGGGCTCACGGTGCTTCCCGTGATGGGCGCCGTGATGGCCCGGGTCGGATGGGAGCGCGCGTTCGTGTTCGCCGGCGTCACGATCGCCGCGCTCTTCATCCCGCTCGGGCTCTTCCTCGTGCGCAACGACCCGGCGGACGTCGGCGCGGAGGTGGACGGCGCACACCGCACGGCCGAGTCGCCGCCGGCGGGGCCGCGCACCGGAATGCCGGTCGGTGCCGCGCTGCGCACGCCGCAGTTCTGGGTGCTCTCGATCGCGCTCACGCTGTTCTTCTCCGGGATGTTCGGGTGGCTCGTGCACCAGATCCCGTTCTACGAGTCGGTCGGGATCTCGCGCTCCGCCGCCACGTGGATCGTCTCCGTGGCGGCGGGCCTCGGCATCATCTCGCGCATCACGCTGGGGCTGGTCGCCGATCGCATCGAGCGCTTCGAGTCGGCGGCGGTCGTGCTCTCCGGCGTGCTGCTCGTGGCGATGGTCAGCCTCTGGCTGAACTCGACACCGGCGGGGATCGCGTTCTTCATCACGCTCTGGCTCGTCGGCACGAGCGGCGGCCCGATGATGGAGGCGCTGCTGCTCACGCGAACGTTCGGAGTCGCGCACTTCGGGACCATCCTCGGCGCGGTCGTCGTCGTCGAGACGGCCGGGCAGGTCGTGAGCCCGACGGTGGCCGGCGCGATCTTCGACGCCACGGGTGCCTACGACGCCGCGCTCGTGATGTACGCGGGGACGTTCCTGGCCGCGCTGATCCTGTTCGCGGTCGCGCGCCGCCTGCCGCGGCTCGTGCCGGAGTGACCCGGGCGGCCGCGTGGCACGGCGACCGGGCGACCCGGGCACCCCGGGGACCGAGCGGCCGCGCGCGGCCGCGCTTGGCCAGGGTGCGTGCGGGGCCACCCCGCGGAGTGCGGGGTGACGCCCCCGTATGATGCGGGCCGGTGCAGGGAGCGGAGGAACGGCTGTGGAGTACGAGGACCTCACCTACGAGCTGCGCGACGGCGTCGCGCTCGTCACGCTGAACCGGCCCGAGCGGCTGAACGCGATCAGCCCGAACCTCGTGCACGAGCTGCTCGACGTCGTCGAGCGCACGTGGGCCGACGACGCGGTGCGCGTGCTCGTGATCACGGGCACGGGCCGCGGCTTCTCCGCCGGCGCGGACCTGCAGGCGAGCGTCGAGGACCGCGACCGCGACGTGCGGCTCGACGAGCGGGACGGGTATCGTCGCATGCTCGAGGGCCCGATCGGCCACTGGGGCGTGCTCTACTCCGCGCTCGGCCGCTACCCGAAGCCGTCGATCGCCGCGGTGAACGGGGTCGCCGCCGGCGCCGGCCTCTCGCTCGCGCTCGCCACGGACATCCGCATCGCGTCGACCGAGGCGCGGTTCATCGCGGTCTTCATCCGGCGCGGGCTCGTGCCCGACACCGGCACGAGCTACCACCTGACGCAGCTCGTCGGGCGCGGCCGCGCGATCGAGATGATGATGACCGGCGACGAGGTCGACGCCGCGACCGCGGAGCGCTGGGGGCTCGTCAACCGCGTCGTGGAGCCGGAGCGGCTGCTCGACGCGGCGATGGCGCTGGCGACGCGGCTCGCGAGCGGCCCGACGGTCGCGATCGAGCTGACGAAGCGTCTCGTCGACGACCTCACGCGCGAGGGGCTCGACCGCCAGCTGCGGAACGAGGCGTGGGCCGCGACGCGCGCCGGCCTCGCGGAGGACCGCGGCGAAGGCACGCGCGCGTTCCTCGAGCGGCGCGATCCGCGCTGGACGGGGCGCTGAGCGGGCAGGGCTCTCGAGCGCACGCGGATGCCCGTCGCTTCGCCTCGACGTACGGCGAGCAGTCGATCACGACGCTCACCGGCGGCTCGGGCCGCGCCAGGATCTCGTCCATGCGACGGCGCTGCCCCTCGTCGATCGGCTCGGTGAGCAGGCCACGCCGCTCCCTCTCGAGGCAGATGCCGAGGAACTGCCGCGCCGCGCGCGCGCCAGTAGAGCCGCTCAGGGGTCCACGGCGGCCCGGCCTCGGTACGCGCTGCCGTCGGCGCAGGCGTCGAACGCGGCGACCGTGTGACGGTGCGCGGCGACGTGATCGGGATGGCCCTAGCCACCGTCGGCCTGCCAGATGAACGCGGAGAGCGGCGCACCTCGCGCATGATCGCGAGGATCGCCGGCACCGCCAGCTCCGATGGCTGACGGTGGAAGCAGCGCTCATCCCCGTGCTCCGGCGCGCCGGGCATCCCGCTGTCGCGGAACGGGAGGAAGCGGACGTCGCTGAGGCCGATCTGCGCGGTCGCCGCGCGCCCGGCAACCCCCGCCCGGGAATCGCGCATAATGCGGCGAGCCCTGGCGACCGCGGAGCCGTGGAGGCGGGACGGGTGGATCAACGTCGCATCGACGAAGTACTCGCGGCACGCGCGAGCCGGCTCGACGAGGCGCGTCCCGGCGCGGTCGAGTCCGTGCACGCCGCCGGCCGCATCACGGCGCGCGAGCGCATCGACCTGCTGCTCGACCCCGGTTCCGGGGTCGAGTACGGCGTGATCGCCGCGCGCTCGAACGATCCCCCGGGCTGGGTGGGGACCAGCGGCGGCGTCGACTTCGTGGGCACGATCGACGGGCAGCCCGTCGTCGCCTCGTCCACCGACTTCAGCGACCGCGGAGGCGACTACGGCGCCGGGCGGCTGCCGCGCCTCTATGCGCTGGCGCTCGAGCACCGCTGGCCCGTGGTGCAGTTTCTCGACGGCGGCGGCACGCGCGCGAAGGTACCGGGCGGGAGCGCCGCCGACCTCGCGCTGCTGAGCGGGCCGATCGGGCGCTTCAGCATCATCGACGGGATGGCGGAGCTCTCCGGCTGGGCGCCGACCGCCGCGATCGTCTCGGGACCGTCGTTCGCGGGCCACGCCTCGCTCGCCGCGTTCTCGGACTTCCTCGTGGCTACGCGCGGCTCGGCGATCGGGATGGGGGGCCCGCCGATGGTCGAGGTGGCGCTCGGCATCCGCCTCACCGCGCAGGAGCTGGCGCCGGTCGAGATGCACGAGCAGCTCGGCGGGATCGACCTGCTCGTGGACGACGAGCCGGCCGCCATCGCCGCGGTGCGACGCTACCTCTCGTACTACCAGGACCTCCCCGCGGGTGAGCCCTCGAGGCGCGCCGGCGAGATCGGGTCCCTCGTCCCCGACGCCGGTGCGTACGACATGCGCCCCGTGGTGGAGGCGATCTGCGATGACGGGAGCGTGTTCGAGCTGAAGCCGAAGTTCGCCGCCTCGGTGATCACCGCGCTCGCGCGGCTCGCCGGCCGCACGGTCGGCGTGATCGCGAGCCAGCCGGACTCGCCGCTCGGGGGCGCGATCGACCCGAACGCCGCCGACAAGATCGCGCGCTTCGTCGAGGTCTGCGACGCCTACGAGTACCCGCTGCTCGCGCTGATCGACTCGCCGGGCTTCGTCACCGGCGCGATGGGCGACCGCGGCCCCGAGCCGGGCGTGACGCGCCACCACGCGCGCCCGCTGCTCGCGCACCATCACCGGACGGTGCCGGTCTTCGCGGTGCAGATCCGGCGCGGCGCCGGGCTCGCGCCGTTCGCGCTCTCCGGCTTCACCGACGCGCGCGTCCCGGGGTTGCGCCTCGCCTGGCCGACCGTCGAGCTCGGGCGCCCGGACGGGTTCTCGAAGTCGCTGCGCGACCGCAACGCCTTCGACGACGTCGTCGACCCGGCCGAGACGCGCGACCGCATCGTCCGCGTGCTGCGGCTGATGCGGCGCTCACTCGAGCGGCCGGAGAAGAAGCACCCGATCGACGGGTGGTGAACCCCGCGGCCGGCCGGCGTGCGGCGGCGGTTGGGAACCCGCCGACCGCAGGGGGCCGCCTTCCGGCGCCCACGCGCCGGCGCCGTCGCTAGATCGAATCGAGGTATCGCGGCTTGCGCTCCGGGCGCTTCCGCGGCGTCAGCTCGAGCATCGCGAGGATGCGCTCGCGCGTCTGCTCCGGCTCGATGACGTCGTCGAACGCGTACGTGCGCCCCGCGCGTACGCCGGAGGCGAGGTCGCGCATCGTCTGCGCGTAGTCGTCGCGGATCGCGCGCGCCTCCTCGGGCGTCTTCGCCGCCATGATCTCGCGACGCCGGACGAGGAAGGCGGCGCCCTCGAGCGACATCCCGCCCGACTCGACCGACGGCCACGCGAGCCGCAGGTCGGGGCTGACCCGGCTTGCGCCGAAGCCCGACATCGCCGCGGGGCCCATCCCGTACGCCTTGCGGATCTGCACGCTGTAGAGCGGGACGCTCCGGTGGTGCAACGCCATCACCGGGCGCAGGTGATGTCGCGCGATCCCCTCCTGCTCGGCGCGCGGGCCGACCATGTAGCCGGGGTTGTCGACGAACGCGATCAGCGGGATGCCGTACGCGTCGCACAGCTCGACGAACCGCGAGGCCTTGTCCGCCGCCGCCGCGTCGATCGCGCCTGCGATCGCGGAGAGCGGCTGGTTCGCGAAGATGCCGACGGCGTGCCCGCCGAGCCGCGCGAGCGCGGTCAGCATCGCCTTCGACCAGTTCGGCCGCAGCTCGAGCACGCTGCCCTCGTCGGCCACCGCGCGGATCACGCGGCGCATGTCGTAGGGCCGCTTCCGGTCGTCCGGCACGATCGCGGCGATCGCCCCGGCAGTCGCCGACGCACGCCCGTCCCCGGCGCGGTCGGCCGTCCAGAACTCGAGATACCGCCGCACCGCCTCGATCGCGGCCGGCTCGTCGTCGACGACGAGGTCGACGTCGCCCGCCTGCTCGTGCAGCTCGACCGGGCGCAGCGGATCGGACGGCTCGGCGCCGCCGACCACCGAGTCGCGCGTCGCCACGACGACGTCGCAGAGCATCGCGATGCTCATGTGCCCGATGAGCACGGCGCCGGCGATCACCGAGACGGTCGGCGCCCAGCCCGAGAGGTCGGCCAGCGCCTCGAAGGTGGCGAGCCGCCCGCCGACGCTGGCGAGCCCGCCCTCGCCCGGGACCGCATCCGGGGGACGCCCGCCGTCCCCCTCGAGGAAGCAGACGAACGGCCAGCGGTGCTCCTTCGCGAGGGAGAGCGTCTTCGCGAGCTTGCGGTCGTTGCGCGGGCTCTGCGTCCCGCGGTGCACGGTGCGGTCGTAGGAGGCGACCACGACCGGCCTCCCGAGCACGCGCCCGGCGCCGCAGACGAGGCCGTCCGCGGCGCCCGCCCCGGGCGCGTCGGGCGCCGACTCCGCGAGCACGCCGTACTCGACGAAGGAGCCGGGGTCGAGCAGCGCCTCGACCCGCTCGCGCGCGGTGAGGCGCCCGGCGGCGTGCTGCGCGGCGACCGCCTCCGCCCGCGCCCCGTCGAGCGCGGCCGCGCGCGCCTCCCGCACCTCCCGGACCAGCCGCTCCTCCACGACGCGCTCCGTTCACCCTGCGCCCGGATGCCCCCGTCGACGCCAGCCCGCCGCGCAGGCGGTCCGCGTGGGATAGCACATCGCCGCGCCGGTGACGTCGCGGGCAACGGTCGCCGGGCCCAGTCCGGCCGCGCTACTCCGGCCGCGGCCGCTTGAACCAGAGCGCCACGCGCTTCGTCCGCGTCAGCTCGCCGGCCGTCCCGCTCGCCGTCGTCACCCCCTGCAGGCGGTTGACGTGCAGCAGCTCCCACCCCTGGTCGCCCAGCGCGTTCAGGTCGTCGATCGAGAACCTCGGGAACCCGTCACCGTCGTTGTCGACGACGTGGACGTGGTACTCCCACTTCACCCGCGGCCTCCTCGCCTCCCGCGCCGCGGGGATCGCGGCCGGCCGCGCGAGAAGGTAGCGGAGCCGGCGTTCGGACGCGCCCTGGGGCGCGCACCGTCCCCGTCGCTACACGTAGCGGTTCCAGGCGAGCGAGAGGCCGACGGCGGCCGCCGCGAGCAGCCCGCCGAGCGCGGCGAACGCCACGCTCACCTCCACGTGCTGCTCCTGCAGCGTCACCTCCGCGGGCAGGTTGCGGAACACCGAGACCAGCTGGTCGGCGTCGGCGGCGCGGTGGTAGGAGCCGCCCGTCGCGTCGGCGACGCGCTGGAGGGTGGGCTCGTCGAGCACGATGAACGAGCGCCGCGTCCCGGGCGGCGGCCCGCTGAAGCCGCCGCTGAAGCGGCCGCCGAAGACGTTGCTCCCGAGCTGCTCGCGCGAGCAGACCAGCGGCGCCACGTCGGTCGTGCCGAAGCCGATCGTGTAGACGCGGATGCGGCGGTCGGCGGCCTGCTGCGCGGCGACGATCGGGTGCACCCCCTGGGTGGTGGCCCCATCGGTGAGCAGCACGACGATGTCGGGCTCGAAGCCCGCGCCGCGTATGCCGCGGCTGGCGCTCAGGTCGATCCCCGTGCGGGCGACGTCGGGGTTGACCTCCGCGATCGCGTCGAGAGCGCGCAGCAGCGCGCTGCCGACCGCGGTGCCGCGCCCGGCGGTGAACCCGTCGATCGCCTCGATCAGGAGCTTGCGGTCGGTGGTCGGCGGCACCACGAGCTGCGCGACGCCGGAGAACGCGACGATCCCGATGCGCGTGCCGGAGGGCTGGTCCTTCACGAACGACCGCGCGACCTCCTGCGCGACGGCGAGGCGGTTCGGGGCGACGTCGGTCGAGCACATCGAGAGCGAGACATCGAGCGCGAGGATGACCGAGGTGCGGCTCATCGGCACGGCGACCACCGCCTGCGGGCGCGCGGCGGCCACCGCGAGGCTCGCGAGCGACAGTAGGAAGAGCACGAGCGGGACGTGGCGGCGCCAGCGCGGGCGCTTCGGGAGCGCCTCGCGGATCAGCGAGAGGCTCGCGTAGCGTACGGCGAACCGTCGCCGGCGGCGCATCAGCAGCAGGTGCACGGCGAGCAGCAGCGGCGCGACGAGCAGCAGCGCGAGCAAGTACGGCCAGGCGAACGTCATCGCTACGGCACCCTCCCGAACCAGCGCGTCGTCAGGGCGGCTCCGATCACGAGCAGGAGCATCGACGCGATCGCGAACGCCGACGTCACCTCGGTCCGCTCGCCGCGCACCGCGAGCTTGAGGTCGATCGTGTCGTAGACGCGCGCGAGCTGCCCCTCGTCCTGCGCGCGGAAGTAGCGGCCGTCGGTGAGCCTCGCGATCTCGGTGAGCAGCGGCTCGTTCAGGACGCTCGCGACGCGGAAGCCGTCGACCTCGATCGTCGCGCCGTCCGGGCTCCCGATCCCGATCGGGAAGACCCGCACGCCGGCGTTCGCGGCGAGCTGCGCGACGTTGAGCGGGTCGGATCGCGAGGTGTGCTCGCCGTCGGAGAGCAGCACGATCACCGCAGAGCCGAAGTAGCCGATGTCCATCCCGAGCAGGTCTTCCTCGGACGCGCCCTCGGGGAGCACGATGTTGCGCCCGGTGATCGCGCCGAGCGAGGCGAAGAGCGCCTCGCTGAGCGAGGTGCCGCCCTGCGGCTGGAGCCGCGAGATCGCGGCGAGCACGTCGGATCGAGCATTCGTCGGGCGCTGCACCACGAGCGAGCCGTCGCTGAACGCGACCACGCTGAGCTGCACCGACGACGGCTGATCGCGCACGAAGGTGGCGGCGGCTCGCTTCGCGGCCTCGATGCGCGACGGCTTGAGGTCGTCGGCCACCATGCTCGTGGAGGTGTCGAACGCCAGGATCACCGTGCCCTCCATGCGGGGCAGGGAGAGCGTCACATGGGGGCGCGCGAGCGCGGCGAGCAGCAACAGGATGGCCGCGAGGAAGATCGCCGGCGGGATGTGCCGGTGCACGGTGACCGCGCGTCCCGACGAGCGGTCGGCGAGCGTCATCCCGCGCAGCCGGGCCGCCGACGCCTCGCGACGCCAGATGAGCCAGGTGTAGAGGCCGAGCAGCAGCGGGACGATCCAGAGCGAGAGCAGCGCGAGCGGCCAGGCGAACGACATCAGCGCACCCGCCGCTTCCGCTGCGCGGCCATCCGCACGAGCGCCGTGGCGAGGTCGTCCTCCGTGGAGAGGGCGAACGGGTCCACCCCAGCGCGCTTGAAGCTCGCGTCGAGCGCCTCCTCACGCGCGCGCGCCAGCTCGCCGAGGCGCTCGCGCAGCCGCGGGTCTCCGGTGTCGATCAAGATCTGCTCGCCCGTCTCGGAGTCCTGCAGCACGATCACGCCGGCGTGGGGGAGCTCGACCTCGCGCGGGTCCCAGAGCCGCACGGCGACGACATCGTGACGCCGGCACAGCAGCGGCAGCGGCCGCTCCCAGCCGGGCTCGCTCATGAAGTCCGAGACGAGGAAGACGAGCGAGCGGCGCTTGATGGTGCTGAGGCCCGCGTGGACGAGCCCCGTCAGGTCGGTGGTGCGCCCGCTGCGCGGCGGCGGCTCGAGCAGGTACCGCGCGAGCCGCAGCACCTGGTTGCGACCGCCGCGGGGCGGCACCGTCCGCTCCACCGCGTTGTCGTAGAGGATCCCGCCCACGCGGTTGCCGCGGCGCGTGAGCAGCCGCGCCAGCGTCACCACGACCTCACCCAGCACGTGACCCTTCGTGCGCTCCTCCGGGCCGAACGCCATCGAGGGGGAGCGGTCGAGCAGCATCCACGCCGTGAGCTCGCGGTCCTCCATGTACTCGCGCACGTACGGACTGTCCATGCGCGCGGTGACGTTCCAGTCGATGTGGCGGACGTCGTCCTGCGGCTGGTACTCGCGGAGGTCGGCGAAGTCCACGCCCGCGCCGTAGAAGAGCGTGCGGTAGTCGCCCTGCAGCAGACCGTCCAGGCGGCGAACCACCTGCCAGTCGAGCCGGTGCAGCAGCTGCTCAGGCGTCGGCTGTGTGACGGACGGGGCGGTCATGCGTCCTTCGGCTGCTTTCGATGAGCGACCGGTCGGGGAGCGGGACGGCCGGCACGAGCTCGCGCAGCACGTCGTCGGCGCTCACGTTGTCGGCGAGCGCCTCGTAGGAGAGCACGAGCCGGTGGCGGATCACGTCGAACGCGAGGTCGTGCACGTCCTGTGGGAGCGCGTAGTCGCGACCGCGCATGAACGCGAGCGCGCGGCCGGCGAGGATCAGGTTGATCGAGGCGCGCGGGCTCGCGCCGAACGCGACGAGCCGCCGCAGCTCGCCGTGGCCCACGGACTCGGGCTGCCGCGTGGCTCGCACGAGCTGCACCGAGTACTCGATGAGCGCGGGGTCGACGTAGACGCCGTCGGCCGCCTGCTGCAATGCGAGCAGCTGCGCGCCGTCGATCACGCGGTGCGGCCGCTCGAGCGCGCTCGTCATTCGCTCGACGATCACGAACTCCTCGGTCTGGGTCGGGTAGTCGACCAGCACCTTGAGCATGAAGCGGTCCTGCTGTGCCTCCGGGAGCGCGTAGGTGCCCTCGGACTCGATCGGGTTCTGCGTGGCCATGACGAGGAACGGGTCGGGGACCAGGTGCGTCTCGCGGCCGATCGTGACCTGCCGCTCCTGCATCACCTCGAGCAGCGCGCTCTGCACCTTCGCGGGGGCGCGGTTGATCTCATCGGCCAGCAACAGGTTTGTGAACACGGGGCCGAGCGACGTCTGGAACTCACCGGACTGCTGGTTGTAGATGCGCGTGCCGGTGAGGTCCGCCGGGACGAGGTCGGGGGTGAACTGCACGCGGCGGAACTCCCCGCCGATGGAGGCGGCGAGCGTCTTGATCGCCATCGTCTTGGCGAGGCCGGGCACGCCCTCGACGAGCACGTGCCCGCGCGCGAGCAGCGCGACGATCAAGCGCTCGAGCAGCGCGTCCTGCCCCACGATGACCTTCTTGATCTCGTAGAGCACCTGCTCCACCGGACGGCTGCCGTGCGAGGCGGGCTCCATCATCTGCGTCGTCATGGTCTGCTCCCTGCTACCTGGGTGGTCCACCGGCGCCACCGGCGGCGCTGAGCGGGACGGCGAAGCCGATCCCGGAGAAGGCTTCGCGGTTCGTCGGGTTGGCGAGCGCGGTCACGATGCCGACCACGCGCCCCTCGCCGTCGAGGAGCGGGCCGCCGGAGCTGCCGGGGTTCACCGCGGCGTCGAACTGGATGAGGCCCGTGAGCGTGCGGCCGGCACGCTGGAACGGGAGCGTGCGGTCGAAGCCCGAGATCACGCCGGAGGTGAACGAGGCGGCGAAGCCGAGCGGGTTGCCGACGGCGAACGCCGGGTCGCCGATGCGCATGCCGCCGGTGCCCGAAAGCACGGCGGGCACGACCACCTCGGGGAGCGCGCTGGGGAGCAGCACCGCGAGATCCTTGTCCGGCAAGGCCGCCCGGATTTGCGCGGTCGCCTCCGTCCTGTCCGCGAAGGTGACGGAGATCGTGCGGACCCCCTCGACCACGTGGAACGCCGTGAGGATCGACCCGTCCGCGTTGATGATCACCCCCGCGCCGACGCCGCGGCCCTCCGGGCTCTCCTCGCTGCCGGTCGTGCGGATGTAGACGAGCGAGGGGAAGATCGCCTCGAAGACCTCGGCGGGCTCGACCTCGTCCTCGGCCGCCGCCTTCATCGCGGAGGCGACGGCCGCCTCCACGTCCTCCCGCGTGAGCGGCGTCGGCGGGTCCTGCAGCGCGACGAAAAGCCCGAGCCCCAGCACGGCGCCCAGGAAGCCGAACGCCAGGGCGCCCGGCCACCAGCGGCGCCGTCCCCGGCGCGGCGTCCGTTCCCCGGCGGCTGCGTCAGGCGGCGGCGCCATGGGGGGCCGCGGGGCGCGGTTCACGATCGCACCGCCGGTGGGGGTGCTGGGGAACGAGGTGTGGCGGGGCGCGGGGTGCGCGTGTTCGCAGGGCGAGCGGGCCGATCGCGGTGCTGACGGCAGCGCGGCAACGGTGGCAACACACGGGCTCCGGCGACAGGTGGCGGGAAGCCATCATACATGCGGACACGCGCGCCGTGCCCGGGGGTCGGGCAGCCCGGGTCCCGCGATCCGGAGGTCGTTAGTGCTGGAACCCGGGCGCGGTCACAGCGAGCGCGGCCGTGGGACCCGGCGTGCGGGTCGGCGTCGTGCACGGCGCGCCGGCGCACCGACCGAGGCGACCCCGGCGATCGGCAGCCGCGCGGTGAACGCGCGGAACGTGTTGATCGCGATCTGCCGGAAGAGGATGCGGCTCCAGGACGCGGCCATGCAGCGCGCCGCGGCCACGTACTCGCGCTCGCGCAGCACGCCCCCGCGTCCCCGGCGCGCCGACGCCGGGCCTCGAGCCCGTTCACGTTCGTGCGGCGCATCCCGACCGAGTCGCGCGCGAAGAGTTCGAGAGAGGTGGTCGGCGCCGAGCGGGTGCTCGAGTGAGACCCCACCCACCTGTACCGCCGCCGTGCTGGCGACGGGCCACACCCGACGGGCCACACCCGACGGGCCACACCCGACGGGCCACACCCGACGGGCCACACCTCCGCCCTCGAGGCGGCCTCGCCTCGCCGGGCGGAGGGCCACCCCGGCGCCGCGTGCCAGGCGGCCTCGCGTCGACGAGGGGGGGCCGCGCCCACGCCGACCGCGGGGCACGTCTCAACCCCCGTCCGGACCGCGCCGCTCGCGCCAGGCGTGCACCACCGCGGCGCGGTCCAGCAGCGCACGCGGATCGTGGACAAGCTCGCGCAGCTCGCGCGGGATGGAGGGGGCCGGCGTGTCGGCGGCGAGAGGGGCGAGCCGCACGAGCGCCCCCCGCTCGAACTCGAGGCGAAGCTACGCCGTCTGATCCCAGTTGACGGCGACGCAACCGTGGCGGCGGTCGAGGAGATGTTGAGCATCCCGCGCCTGTGGCCCCGCATGACGGAGGCCGAGCGCGCCGCGGTCGTGAAGGCGTCGCTCGCCTTCGCCGCGGTGGAGACTGACGGCGCTACGCTAGGAGCGTTCGCCCCGCGCCCACACCTCGAGCCGCTGTTTCAGGCGATGGCGATGAGCGGGGGCAAGATCAGAAGTTGCGACTGGCGACCCCGATCGGATTGGGGG
>VGNK01000061.1 GCA_016866055.1 Chloroflexota bacterium
CGCGGGCGGCGGGCTGCCGGTCGGCCTGGTCGCGGTCGCGCGCGCCGGGGGCGCGCGCGCCTCGATCGAGTCGGGGGCTGCGCTCGTCGCGGACGCGGTCGGGCTGCGCGCCGCGGTCGCCGCCGCCGACCTCGTCGTCACCGGCGAGGGGCGGCTCGACGCGCAGACCGCGTTCGGCAAGGCGGTCGCGCACGTCGCCGGGATCGCTGCGGAGCTCGGGCGCCCGTGTCTGGCCGTGGCCGGCTCGATCGACGGGGTGCCGCCCTCGATCGTGGACGCGGAGCCGCTGATCGCCGGCAGGGTTGCGCCGGAGGATGCGATGCGCCGCGCGGTCCCGCTCGCGGAGGCGGCCGCGGCGCGGCTCGTCGCGCGCCACGCCGGGGTGGCTGCGCCGTGAGCCCGGCGCCGTCGCCCGCGTCCGTCCCCGCCCCGGAGTTCCTCTTCGATGGCCCCGCGCGCGCCGAGCGCGTCCTCCTCTTCGCGCACGGCGCCGGCGCGCCGATGGATCACGCGTTCATGACCACGGTCGCGCGCGGCGTCGCCGAGCACGGGATCCGCGTCGCGCGCTTCCAGTTCCCCTACATGGCCGCGCGACGCGCGGGCGGCCGCCGCGGCGCACCCGATCGCCCGCCGGTGCTGCTCGCGACCTACCGCGCCGCGATCGACGCGCTGCGCCCGCGTGCGCGCGTGCTCGTGATCGGCGGGAAGTCGATGGGCGGCCGCATCGCGACGATGGTCGCGGACGAGGCGGGGGTCGAGGGCGTGGTCGTGCTCGGCTACCCGTTCCACCCCGCGGGGCGGCCGACGCAGCTGCGCACCGAGCACCTCGAGCGGATGCGCACGCCCGCGCTGATCCTGCAGGGCGAGCGCGACGCGATGGGCGCGCGCGACGAGGTCGCGGCGCTCACGCTGAACATGGCGCTCGCCTCGCTCACCTTCGGCTCGACGCTGAGGTTCCTTGGCGTGCGGCTCGAGGCGATCGGCATCGCGCCGTTCCTGATCGGGGTGGCGTTCTCGATCGAGAGCCTCGCCGGCGGGCTCTCGCAGCCGGGGCTCGGCTACCTCGCCGACCGCGTGAGCCGCCGCGGGCTTGTCGTCGCCGGGCTGCTCGGGGCGGCGGCGATGCTGGACGCGCTCGGGCTCGCGACGCAGCTGTGGGTGGTGCTCGCGCTGCTGTTCGGGATGGGGGTGGGGTCGAGCGCCTCGATGGTCGGCTCGGGCGCGATACCGGTTGCCGTCGGCCGCCGCGTCGGGATGGGGACCGTGGTCGGCCTCGGCTCCGCGGGGAGCGGCGCGGGGCTGCTCGGGGGCTCGGTGGCGGGTGGCTGCGTCGTGGGGCTCGCGGGCTCGCCGGCGGCGGCGTTCTACTTCGGCGGCGCGATGATGCTGCTCGGGATGCCGCTCTTCCTCTCGCTCACGCGCGGGCACCGCGATGGGCGCGCGGGCAGCGCGGCGCGGCCGGCGGGAGCGTGTGCCCGACTCCGTTCGCGCTGAGCGGCGTGTTCCTCGCGGGCCGGCGGGAGCGGTTGCCGACTCCGTTCGCGCTGAGTCCGGCGAAGGGCGTGGCGCCGGGAATCGGGGGCGCCCGGCGTCCGACGACTGCGAGGCGCCCCGTGGTGAGCGCCCGGCGTGCACTGAGGCCTAACGCGGTCGCCGCGTGCGCGGTCCGGCGCTGCCCATCCCCGCCGCGTCGGTGCCGGGGAGTCGGTGTGCGCGGCGTGCCACTCCTCGTAGTCGGGCACCCGCTCGCCCACGACGTGGAGGAAGTAGTAGCAGCCCATCGCCCCCAGGAACTTGAACTGCTTCCGCAGGTCCTTCACGAGCGCCTCGAAGTCGGCGTGCGAGCGCAGGTAGGCGCGGAAGGAGCCGTGCTCGGCCTCCATCTCGAGCATGCGCGCGGCGTTCCCCGCGATCGCCTCGAGCTTCTTGTGGCTGCGGATCACGCGCGGGTCGGCGGCGAGGCGGTCGATGTCGCGGGCGCCGAGCCCGGCGACCGCGCGCGCGCCGAAGTCGCGCATCGCCTCGCGGATGTCCGGCCACTTCGAGTCGACCACCCGCCACGAGATGCCCGTCTGGAAGACCGCCTTGCTGATCACCTCGAGGTAGTCGCCGAGCCGCTTCGGCTGGATGCGCGGGGGCGCCTCGTTCTCGGGCATTGCGGGTCCTCCTGGCGGCGCGTGGCCGCGCCCTCGCCGGTCAGCGTACCCTGCACGCTCAGCCGCCCGGGTGGGGCGCTCCGGCCGGCTCGGCGCAGGCGGCGCGCGCGTGCCGGGCGGCGGTTCATCGATGCGCGGGGCGGCTCATGGGGCTGACACCCCACGCTCGCGGGGAGCCCGCGCGCTACACCGAGGGATGAGCGACGGGAGGTCGAGATGAAGCTGGGACTCGCGTTGGGGTACTCGGGCGCCGAGATGCGGCTGCCGGTGGAGAAGGTGCAGCTCGCCGAGCGGCTCGGCTACGACTCGGTGTGGACGGCGGAGGCGTACGGCTCCGACGCGATCACGCCGCTCGCCTACCTCGCCGCGGTGACGTCGCGCATCCGGCTCGGCACCGGGATCATCCAGCTGGCCGCGCGCACGCCGGCCACCGTGGCGATGTCGATGCAGACGCTCGACGCGCTCGCCGGCCGCGGGCGCGCGATCTGCGGGCTCGGGGTGTCGGGACCGCAGATCGTCGAGGGCTGGTACGGGCAGCCGTGGGGCAGGCCGTACTGGCGGCTGCGCGACACGATCCAGATCATCCGAAAGATCGCGGCGCGCGAGGAGCCGGTGACGCACGAGGGTCGCGAGATCTCGCTGCCGTACACTGGCCCCGGCGCGCTCGGCGTCGGCAAGCCGCTGAAGTCGATCCTGCACACGAACCTGGACCTCCCGATCTGGCTCGGCAGCGGGTCGGAGTCGAACGTGCGGCTCGCCGCCGAGTTGTGCGACGGCATCCTCCCGCTCGGCTTCGTGCCGGGGCGCATGCCCGAGTACGCGCCCTGGATCGAGGAAGGGTTCAAGCGCGCCGGCAACGGAAAGTCGTGGAAGGACTTCGAGATCCAGGGGAGCACGAGCGTGCGCATCACCGACGACGTGCGCGCGGCGTTGCGCGCGCAGAAGCCGGGGATCGCGCTGTACGTCGGGGGGATGGGGCACCGCGACATCAACTTCCACAAGCAGCAGATGGAGCGACGCGGCTACGGGGACGCGGCGGCGCGCATCCAGGAGCTCTACCTCGCGGGGCGCAAGGCGGAGGCGCTCGAGGAGGTGCCCGACGAGTACGTCGACGAGGGCGTGCTCGTGGGGCCGGTCGCGCGCATCCACGAGCGCTACCGGGCGTGGGAGGACTCGGGGATCACGGGGCTCACGATCGGCACCGACCAGCACGAGGCGATCGAGCTGATGGCGGAGCTCGCTGGCACGGCGCGCGCGACCGCGAGGGGACGCTGAGCGAGGGGCCGGCGCGCGGGCGACCGCCCCGGGGCGGCGCGCGCCGGATCGCGTGAGCGCGCCCAGGCGCGAGGGAGCGGGGGAGCAGGGGTGGCGCCGATCGCGGGGTTCGATCACGCCGCGATGCCCGCGCACGACGTCGGGCGGCTGATCGACTTCTACCGCCGGCTCGGGTTCGCGGTGGTGGGCGAGGAGGCCTGGCGCGCCGGGCGCGCGCGGGCGGTGGCGCTCGCGTTCGGCGACTCGCGGATCAATGTGCACGCGCCGGAGCTCTGGCAGGACGCGCGCTTCACGTTGCGCGGCCCGTCGGCGCAGCCGGGGTGCGGCGACTACTGCTTCGTGTGGGAGGGCGGCCTCGCGTCGCTGCGCGCGATGCTCGCGGAGGCGGGCGTCGAAGTGATCGAGGGCCCCGTGCAGCGCGACGGAGGCCGCGCGCTCGGCACGGGGCGCGGGACGAGCATGTACACGCGCGACCCCGAGGGGAACCTGCTCGAGTTCATGGTGTACGAGTAGCGCCACCCCGCGTGTGCGGGCCGAGCGGGCGGCTTGCACGGGGCGGCGGCTCATGGGGCTGACGCCCCACGCTCGCCGGGCGCGGGCGCGGCTCGTCGGGAGGCCCCCGCGTCCCTAGACTGCGGCCCCGAACTGGAGGAACGCATGCCACACCTCGAGGGCCGGGTCGCGCTCGTGACCGGCGGTGGGCGCGGGATCGGGCGCGGCATCTGCCTCGTGCTCGCGCGGGCCGGCGCCGACGTCGCCATCAACTACCACTCGAACGACGCCGCGGCCGAGGAGGTCGGGCAGCAGGTGAGGGCGCTCGGGCGGCGCGCGATCACGCTCAAGGGCGACGTCGCCGTCCGTGCCGACTGCGAGGCGATGGTCAGGCGCGCGCTCGACGAGTTCGGTTTCGTCGACATCCTGGTGAACAACGCCGGCATCGGCGCCACCGCGATCGGCCGCCCGTTCGTCGCCGACACGAAGCCCGAGGACTTTCGCCGGCTGATGACGACGCACGCGATCGGCTCGTTTCACATGTGCCAGCTGCTCGTGCCGCAGATGCGCGAGCGGCCGCGCGGGGACGTCGTGATGATCTCGTCGGTGGCCGCGCAGACGCACGGCGCGACCGGCGGCACCTACAGCGCGGCGAAGTCGGCGCTCGAGGCGCTCGCCTACACGCTCGCGAAGGAGGAGCGCCAGCACGCGATCCGCGTGAACGTCGTCGCGCCCGGTTTGGTCGAGACCGACATGGGCGAGGCGCTCGTGAAGTTCACGCGCGGCGTGAAGGACATCCACGAGCTCGAACGGAGCCAGCCGTTCGGCTTCCTCTGCCAGCCCGAGGACATCGCGAACGCCGTCGCCTACCTCGTGGGCGACGAGGGGCGCTACGTCACTCACCAGCGGATCACCGTGAGCGGCGGGGGGTTCTAGCGATGGCCGACCTGAGCGGACGCGTCGCGCTCGTCACCGGCGGCGGCCGCGGCATCGGCCGCGGGATCTCGCTGGCACTCGCCGCCGCCGGTGCCGACGTCGCGATCAACTACACGCGCTCGCCCGAGGCCGCCGAGGAGACCGCGGCCGAGGTCCGCAAGCTCGGGCGCCGCGCGGAGCTCTACCGGGCGAACGTCGCCGAGTTTGCGGAGTGCGAGGCGATGGTCGCGAAGTCGGTCGCCGACTTCGGCTCGATCGGGATCCTCGTGAACAACGCGGGCATCGCGTCGCGCGGCAACTCGGTGGTCGACACCGACCCCGCGGAGCTCGAGCGAGTGCTCTCGATCCACGCCTACGGGGCGTTCTACTGCTCGAAGCTCGTGATCCCGCAGATGCGCGGGCTGGGGCGGGGCGACATCGTGATGATCTCGTCGGGGGCGGCGCAGAGCTTCGGCGCGCGCGGGGCGCCGTACAACATGGGCAAGGCCGCGATGGAGTCGATCGCGTACACGATCGCGAAGGAGGAGCGGCAGCACGGGATCCGCGCGAACGTCGTGGCGCCCGGGCTCGTCGAGAGCGAGATGGGCTTCCGGCTCGCGCGCGCGACGCGGGGGGTGAAGGATATTCGCGAGATGGACGAGCGCTCGCCGTTCGGGTTCGTCTGCCAGCCACAGGACATCGCGAACGCGGTGGTCTTCCTCGTCGGGGAGACCGGGCGCTACGTCACGAACCAGCGGATCACCATCAACGGCGGGGGGTTCTGAGCGCGGGGGTGCGCGGTGGCCGGACGCGGCGGGAGGCACGGCGGCGACGCGGGTGAGCGTCGCGAGGAGCCCGGCTGGCAGAGCCTCGCGGAGGTCGGCCGCGACCTCTGGACGGCGGGGCTCGTCACCTCGCACGGGGGGAACGTCTCGCTGCGCCGGCCGCGCGGCGGCGCGCTGATCACGGTCACGGGCGCGATGCTCGGGCGGCTCGAGGAGGGGGAGCGGTTCGTCCCCGTGAACCACGGCGGGCAACCCGACGGGGTGCGCGGGCGCGTGCCCTCCTCGGACACGAAGATCCACCTCGCGATCTACGCCGCGAACGCCGAGGTCGGCGCGGTGATCCACGCGCACCCCGTGCATGCGATCGCGCTCTCGTTCGAGTGGGACGTGATCCAGCCGCGCAACCTCGAGGGCCAGGTCTTCCTCGGGCGAGTGCCCGTGATCACCGCGGAGTGGGAGGAGTCCGCGGAGCCGGTGGCGACGGCGCTCAAGGAGTCGCCGATCGTGGTCGTGCGCGGCCACGGCTCCTACGCGCGCGGCACGGACGCCTGGGACGCGCTCCGCGTCACCTCCGCGCTCGAGGAGGCGGCGTACATCATCTCGTTGATGCAACGGCGGTAGGCGCGCGGATCCGGCGAGCGGCCGGCGTGAGCGGGCTGAGCCGGTTGCGTGGCCGATCGGGGCGGATCATGGGGCTGACGCCCCGGATCGGGTCGACCCGACGCTTCGCCCTCGCGAGCGAGCGCCGCGAACTCCGGATCGACCCAGGTGGCCAGCGGCGATCGCTGATCTCGGACGTAGCGAGTCGCGGTGATCACGGCCGGCTCGTCGACGAGGCGCCGGCGAGAGCCGCTCTCGGTCCACCAGCGCCGGCGTCCGTGACGCCGACTCAGTGCGCGTGAGCCGTACGCCTTGAGATCACTCAGGGCGGCCGATGGGTCGGGGTCGCCGGGAACCCCGACGACGATGTGCACATGGTTCACGAGGATGGCGATCGCGATCAGTCGCCACCCGCGAGATCTCGAGGTCTCCTGGAACTGCCCGATCAGCGTGCGCGCCTGCGTGCGATCGAGCCACACCCGCTCGCCCTTCATTGCACGTCTTGCGGCGATGGCGAGCCCGGGGATCGCGGGCACTGGATCAGTGCGGGGGATGTTGTGGCGAGTGCGGGGGCCCGTCGGCCGGAGCACGGTGGTCACGGAGCCGCGCCAGTCGCCCGACAGCCAGGTGGCGTAGGTGGTGAAGGTGAGCAGCCACCAGCGTCCACGCTCGGACGCTAGTCGCGGACGCCCGCGCGGCGCGCCGGGTGGCGTGCGGGGGGCCTGCTTGAGTACGGGCACCGGCTCAGCCGGCTGACGCGGGCCGCTCGCCGGGAGGCGCGCAGGGCGGGCCGCTCGCCGGGACCGCGCGGGGGCGGGCCCGCTCGCGTTGGGGCGTTGCCGAGCGCGCCCTGCCGGCCCGCCTCAGCTCGACGGGCGCCGGTCCACCGGCAGCCACACGCGCCGCTCCTCCGGTGAGCGGCGCACGCGGAGCACCGGCTCCCCCTCCTCCACGCGCGGGCGCACCCAGCCGAGCGTCTCGATCACGTCGTCGCGGTCGAGCTCCTCGCCCGACTCGTCGAGGATGTGCTCGATCGGCGTGCGCGTGCGGATCTCGCCGGCGGTGACGCGGCCCGCGAGCTCGCGCAGGCCGCGGAGGTCGCTGTAGCGCCCGTCCTTGCCGCCCCCGCGCAGCCCGGCCGCAGCGAGCGCGCCGATCATCCCCGCGCGCGACCCGCCGAGCCCGCGCAGCATCACGTTCGACTCCGACGCGTAGCGCTCCGCCTCCCCCAGCTTCATCAGCTCCTGCTGCGAGCGCCGGCCGAACGCGAGCGCGTGCGGCATGTCCGAGTGGCGCGAGAGTAGCGCCACCCCGGGGTTCGCCTCCCGCGCGGCTTCCGCGCCCACGAAGTCGACCACCGCGTCCTCGAGGTCGAGCGCGTCGCGGTCGGTCTCGACGGCGATCGCGTAGCAGCGGTTGCCGTCGGTGACGCGCACCTTCTCGCTCTCCCAGAGTTGGTGGCGCGTCACCCCGAGCGAGACCGCGATGCCGCCGGCGGCGAGCCGCGCGGCGAGCGCGCGCGCGAGCGCGCCGGTGCCGCGCCCGCCGGGGACGTCGGTGTCGTCGATGCCGATCACGTAGCGCTCGCGGATCACGCGGCCCGCTCCCGCAGCGACCCGGCGCCCGCCGGGCCGTCGGGGAGCCTACACCAGCGGGGCGCGCTAGCCGAGCCCGAGCGCGTCGAGCCGGTGGTCGTCGATCCCGAAGTGGTGCGCGATCTCGTGGATCACGGTCGTGCGCACCTCGCGCGGGATGTCGCGCGGGTGGAAGTGCCGCTCGAGCGGGCCCTGGAAGATCACGATGCGGTCGGGGAGCGTCATCCCGTACTGCTGGCGATCGGTGAGCGGCGTGCCGACGTAGAGCCCGAAGAGTTCGTCGCGCGTCCCCGCGCCGTCGCCGTCCCCTCCTCCGTCGCCCGCGGTCGCGAGGTCCGCGGGCGAGGGCTCGCGCTCGATCACGATGTCGACGTTGTCCATGTGCGCCGCGATCTCCGCGGGGAGCGAGCGGACGGCGCGCAACACGAGCCGGCGGAAGCGGTCGCGGTGCACGCGGGGGTCAGCGCTCCGGCGCCGAGGTCCACACGGTGCGGTAGCCCTCGCCCGTGATCGCGCGGCGCATCTCCTCGCGCTCGAGCGCCTGCAGCGGCTCGCAGGCGAGGTCGAGCTCGATGCGCTGGTCGCAGGCGTCGAGGCCGGCGAGGCGGTCGCGGATGGCGTCGAGGGCGCCCATCCGCTCGAGGCCGCGCACGCGCGCGGGCGCCGCGATCAACATGAGGCGGTCGGGCAGCGGCAGCTCGGGGCGCGCCTCGCGGATCGAGACGAGGCGCTCGACGAGCGAGCCGGCCGGGGGCAGCACGTGCACGACGGGGCCCACCTCGCCCTCGGAGCGGAAGTCGACGAAGACGCGCGGGGAGACGGTTGCGAAGCGGAAGAGGAGGTGGTCGGTGCCCGCGATCGACGCGGCCAGCGCCTCTCGATCGAGGTCGAAGTGCGAGTCCATCGCCATCGAGTGCAGTCTACACCCGGGGCGCGGCGGCCCGGCCGGAAGGCTCGCGGGCTGAAGGGACGGCGAACCCTGCCGCTGATCGCCTTACGTCGGGGGTTTCCCCGAATGGACCTCTGCATGCCGCGACTCCACGCGCGCGGGGGACCCGGGAGTCGAGCAACCACAGTTCGCTCTCCGTGAACCGCGACTCCACGCGCGCGGGGGACCCGGAGCGCGCGAGACGGAGGCGTAGGTGCTCGATCGGCTCTTCCGAGCCATGCGCACGGACCCCCTTCGCAAGAGGGTGGAGGCCTCCATCAAGCAGGGCACCGGGCTCTCGAAGGCCAGACGAACGTGCGTTTCGCGGCGGCGCTCGTCTCGTGGGGCGACGTGGCGTGGGACACCGTGTTCGCCGCCGACGCGGCGTAGGGGGCGTCGAGCCAGACGCAACCGGCTCAGCCCGCTGACGCGGGCCGCTCGCCGGGATCCGCGCGGCAAAACAACGAGGCGGCCCCTGGGGGCCGCCTCGCCGTCTGCGTCGCGTGCGTGGAGGCGCTAGCGACGCAGGGTCCGGGTCGCAATGGATTCGGCGATCGACTGGATGAGGCCGCCCTCGGCCGCGAGGGCCTCGCACACGAGGAGCAACTCGCGCAGCTCGAGCGGCCGGTTGCCGGGGACCCCGGCGATGCGGGCCGCTCGGCTGAGGAGCGTGTTCGCGTCGGACGCCGAGGTCACCGTGCGGAGCTCGGCGCGCAGGTCATCGATCGACATCACCATCGGCGGATCCTTCCGACCGTGCCCGGTCCTTGCCCGGATGGTCGGCAGCCCCGCCCGCGCCCCGTCTCGGGGTTTGCCCGTGGATCCGGGGGCTCCGCGCCCGATGTCGCGTTGACCATCGGCGATCCCCGCCCCGAGAATCGGTCCGTGCCCCCGAACCGCCGGCTCCTCCTGACCGTGCTGCTGGCGGCGGCGAGCGCCCTGGCCCTGGCCTGCCGCCCCCCGGAGCCGGCGCCGGGGAGCGACTACCGGGCGGCCGAGCGCCCCACCGCCGGGCCGCCGCGCGCATACCAGCTCGGCTTCTCCGCCACCCCGAGCGACCTCACCAACAAGGCGTACGTCGCCGCCTTCAACCTCGCGACCGAGTTCGGCGAGGCGCTGCTCCTGCAGCGCCCGCCCGCCTGGCAGTCGTTCCTCCCCAACGCGAAGGTCGCCGACGTCGTGCGCGACCAGACCCTCTCCGACCGCGAGGCGGCGCGCGCGCGCGGGCTCTCGCTCTTCGTCGTGCTCGACGTCTTCGACCCCGCCTCGCGCGACCGCCTCAACGGGCTGCCCGCCGAGTACCGCGGCCGCCAGCTCGACGACCGCGACCTCCGCCAGGCGCTCGTCGCCGACGCGCTCTTCGTCGCGCGCAACCAGCAGCCGGAGTTCCTCGCGATCGGTAACGAGATCAACGCCACGTTCGAGCGCAACCCCGCCGCCTACGCGCAGTTCCTCACCGCCTACGCCGAGGTGTACGACGCCGTGAAGAAGGCCTCGCCCTCGACGAAGGTGTTCACGACGTTCCAGTACGAGGAGCTGCTGGGCGTGATCCCGTGGGAGCCGCCGCACGCCCCGCGCTGGGAGCTGATCGGCCAGTTCACGGAACGGCTCGACCTCTTCGCGATCACGACCTATCCGTCGTTCGCGTTCCAGGTCGCGCGCAAGGTGCCGCCGCTCTACTACCGCCAGATCCGCGAGCAGACCGCGCTCCCGATCGCGTTCGCCGCGGTCGGCTACTCATCGACGCAGGGCCGGGACGGCGTGAACTCCTCGACGCCGCCCGAGCAGCGACGCTTCGTGCAGCGGCTCTTCGAGGACGCGGACTGGCTCGGCGTCGAGCTCCTGATCTGGTTCGCCGGGCGCGACCTCAACTTCGCGATCGGCCCGCCGCACGACCTGATCGCGGGCATCGGGCTGCGCGACGGCCAGGATCAGCCGAAGGAGGCGTGGCCGCTCTGGGTCGAGGCCTCGCGGCGCCCGCTCGACCGGCTCATCGCCGAGCGCAACCGCCAGGCCGCTCTCGCTGGCGGCGGGGCCGCCACCCCCACGCCGAGGCCCGCGCCGGGGAGGTAGCCCCTCCCGGCGAGCGGCCCGCGTGAGCGGGCTGGGCGGGGAGTGCGCGGCGTTGCAGCCGGCTCACGCCCCACGCTCGCCCGGATCCGCTACGGGTACACCAGGTTCCGGTCGATCAGCGCGCGCGAGATGATCACGCGCTGAATCTCCGACGTCCCCTCCACGATCATCAACTGGCGCGCGTCGCGGTAGTGGCGTTCCAGCGGGTGATCCATCATGTAGCCCTGCGCGCCGAGGATCTGGATCGCCTCGGACGCCACGCGGTTCGCCATCTCCGTCGCGTACGCCTTCGCGATCGAGAGGTAGTGCGCCTTCGACGGCCCGAAGTCCGGCTGGTCGACCATCCACGAGCCCTGGTAGACGAGCAGCCGCGCCGCCTCGATCTCGATCGCCATGTCGGCGAGCTTCATCTGGATCGCCTGCAGCTCGGTGAGCGGGCCGCCGAACGCGCGGCGCTCGCGCGCGTAGTCGAGCGCGTACGTGAGCGCGCCCTCCGCGAGCCCCACGCCACGTGCGCCGACGACCGGGCGCAGCGAGTTGAGCGTGGTGAGCGGGCCGCGCATGCCGAGCCCCTCCGCCTCGCCGACGAGCCGCGAGCGCGGCACGCGCACCTCGTCGAAGCTCAGCACGCCGGTCGGCACGCCGCGCACGCCCATCTTGCGGTCGACCGACGTCACCTCGAAGCCCGGCATGTCGGCGTCCACGACGAACGCGGAGAGCGAGCGCGGGTTCTCCCCCTCGGTCTTCGCGAAGACGACGAGCTGGTCGGCGATCGGGCCCGCGGAGATGTAGCACTTCTGGCCGGAGATCACGTAGTCGTCGCCGTCGCGCACGGCGCGCGTGCGCAGCGCGGCGACGTCGGAGCCGGCGTCCGGCTCGGTGAGGCAGAACGCGCCCTTCTTCTCGCCGCGCGCGATGGGGCCGATGAAGTCGCGGCGCTGGTCCTCGGTGCCGAAGAACTTGATCGTGTGCGTGGAGAGCGAGGAGAGCAGCAGCATCAGCCCCGCGGAGCAGTCGTACTTCGCGACCTCCTCGACGGCGAGCGAGAGCGCGAGCGTGCCGGCGTCGGCGCCGCCGACCTCGCGGGGGAGCGTGATGCCGAGCAGTCCGGCGTCGCGGAAGGCCCGGAAGTAGTCCTCCGGGTACTGCGCGGTGGCGTCGACCGCGGCCGCGCGCGGGGCGATCACGTCCTGCGCGATGCGGCGCGCGGTCTGCTGGATGAGCTGGTGCTCCTCGGCGAGCGTGAACTGCATCGGGGGCTCCGATCGGGCGGGTCGCGGGCGTCGCGGCGTGGCGAGGCGACAGCCTACGGCAACGCGGTCGCGAGGGCCGGGGACCGCGACCGGCGAGCCGCGGGTCGGTACCCGCGCGTAGAAACCCGCGGCTTGCCGGTGCACCCGGCGACCGCGGGTGCACCGGCCGGTATCGACCCGTCGGTTGGCGCGCTCCGGCAGCGACGGGGGCGACGGCGTCGCGGTCGGGGCACGGGCGGGCGCGCGAATCCGATGGTGTCCCGTGCCCGCGCGTCGCCGCCGGCCGCCCGCGCACGCGGCTCCCCGCCGACCGTCACCCCGCC
>VGNK01000062.1 GCA_016866055.1 Chloroflexota bacterium
GCGGCGCCGACCGGCGCGCCGCCCGGCGCCCCCGTTCCTTCGTCCGCGCCCACGGCTCCCGCGGCGCCGTCCGGACCCGTGCCCACCAACCCGCCGCCGCGCTCGCCGGCGATCTACGCCGAGCATTGCGACGTGCGTGCCCAGGACAACTACCGCACCAACGAGACCTTCGCGATCGATCCCCGCAACCCGAGCACGCTCTACGTCGGCGTCGAGTACCGCGGCATGTTCAAGTCGACCGACCGCGGCGCGACCTGGTTCCCGATCTCCAGCGGCCTGCGCGGCTACCCGCTGCGTAGCGACCAGTCATCGATCTGCATCCTCGAGATGGGACGCACGATCGTGGACCCGACGAACCCGCAGCGGCTGCTGATGATCCGCGTCGACAGCCCCGGCACACTCCGAAACGCCATCGCCGAGAACGCCGGGCTCTACGAGAGCCTCGACGGCGGCGCGAGCTGGCACCAGATCCTCGCCGACTGGATGAACGCCGGCGGCGGCCACGCGCTCGCGATCGACCCCGCGAACCCGCGCACGGTCTATTACGGCTCGGCCAACTTCATCCCGCGCTACGCGGGGAGCGACGGCCGCCCCGTGAACACGAAGGGCGTGCTCTACAAGACGACCGACGGCGGGCGTTCGTGGATCGAGCTCCCCACCGGCCTGCTCCCCGACCTCTCGGCCGCGCGCGTCGCCGTCGACCCGGACGCGCCGCGTCGCGTGCTGCTCGCCACCTCGGTGGTGCCCAAGGGCGGCGCGCAGCCGGGCACGTATGCGGAGTTCGGGATCATGCTCTCCGAGGACGGCGGGTTCACATGGACGAGCTGGGCCGACCGCCTGCCGCTCGAGTACCGCGGCGTCATCGCGATGTCCGCGAGCCGCGGGTTCCGCCACATCATCGTGCTCGGGCAGTCCCCGACGTTCGCCCAGCGCGCGTACGTCTCGACCGACGGCGGCGCGACGTTCCGCGCGCCCACGCGCGGCGTGACGATCGCCGCGTTCAGCCCGCACGACCCGAACGGCAGCCACGTGATCGGGGTGGCTGCCTCGGAGGTGGTGGAGAGCCGGGACGGCGGCGCAACCTGGACGACGCTGGGCCCGATTCCCCCGGAGGTGAACCGCGCGCTCCTCAACCAGGTCGAGCGGCTCACCGCGCTGGTCTTCGACCCGGTCGACCCGAGCGTCGTCTACCTGACGGGTGCGCCCGCCGCGGTCTGGCGCTCGACCGACGGCGGTCGCACCTGGACGGCGATCCTCACGCTCGAGCGGCTCCGCGCGTTCCCGCTCCCGCGCGCAGCGGGATAGGCGCCCGCCGCGCGCGCGGCTCACCGCACCGTGAGCGTGCGCACCATGCCGCCCGCGAAGTGTGGCAGCCCCTGCGCGTTCGGGATTCAGCAGACGAAGACGTACGTCCCCGTCTTGAGCTCCACCGTCCCGGTCTGGCCGACCCCCGGGAACACTCCCCGGCGGCCCCCGAGGTCAGCGCGCCCTCGCGATCATCACCGAGAGCCCCGGATCGCGCTCAGCGTCGCCGGCGAGCGAGCGCACCCGGCGCTCGAGCGCGAGGCCCGCGGCCGCGAGCAGGCCGTCGAGGGCCGCGTCGTCGTACGCCTGCAGCACCTCGCCGTGGAGTTCCACCTCCGCGGTGGCGGCGTCGACGACGTACCAGCGCGAGGCCGCGCTGCGCGCGGTCTCGTCCCAGCCGGCCTCCTCGAGCACGAGGTGCGGGCGATCGGCGAAGAGGCCGCGCTCCGCGGTACGCCAGGACCGGAGCCACGTCCCCTCCTCGCGCAGCGCCTCGACCCGGCTCACCTCCAGCTGCACGCGGCCGGAGCCCGCGAGCGCGGCCCGTGCGCGCGCGCGCAGCGCCGCCGCCTCCTCGCACGAGAACGCGTAGAGCTCGCCGTAGAGCATCATCACGAGGTCGTGCGGCCCGCCGAGATCCGCCGACACACGTCGCCCAGGACGTATCGCGCGCGCCCAGGGCCCGCCCCCGCGGCCTGAGCCCGCGCGTGCTCGATGCTCGCGGGGCTGAAGTCGACGCCGGTGCAGTCGTGGCCCAGCGCGGCGAGCCGGGCCGTGTACAGCCCGGGCCCGCAGCCGAGGTCGAGCACGCGCGAGGCGCGCTCGCGCAGCACCTCATCGTGGAGCCAGCGCGCATGGGCATCGATGCTCGCGGCGCGCCGGCTCGCCCCGTCGTGATCCTGCGTGAGGTGCTCCCGCAGCATGCGCGCGCTGAACGCCGGGTCGTCCCACGGGATCTTCCGCGGCCCCGCCTCGGCCAAGGGCGGTCGTGCGGCGCGTACCACGTCGTCGAGGCGCATCGCTCCCCCCTCGCTCCGACCGCGCGGTCCCGGGCGCTCGAAGATACACGCGGGGCGTCCCGGGCGCGGTGGCGGGCGTGCCTTCGGCACTGGCTCGCACGGGGGGCTGTGGCAGAATGCGGTCCCCGACGAACCGCGGGACGCCGCGTCCCGCGGCGCGCAGCAGTGGATGGGAGCACGTCAGATGGCAGGGCGACTCGAGGGCAAGGTGGCGATCGTGACCGGCGCCGGGCGCGGCATCGGCCGCGGCGAGGCGGTGGCGCTCGCGGCGGAGGGCGCGGCGGTGGTGGTGAACGACCTCGGCGGGTCGACCGCCGGGGAGGGCGCCGACGCCACGCCGGCGCAGGAGGTCGTCGACGAGATCGCGAAGGCCGGCGGCCGCGCGGTCGCGAACTTCTCGGATGTCGCCGACTTCGACGCCGCGGGCGCGATGGTGAAGCAGGCGCTCGACGAGTTCGGGCGGCTGGACATCCTCGTGAACAACGCCGGCATCCTGCGCGACCGCATGGTGTTCAACATGACGAAGGAGGAGTGGGACGCGGTGATCGCGGTCCACCTCACCGGCACGTTCAACACGATCAAGCACGCGGCCGTCGTGATGCGCCAGCAGCGCTCCGGGCGCATCATCAACACGAGCTCGAGCTCGGGCCTCGGCAACGCGGGGCAGGCGAACTACTCGGCCGCGAAGGAGGGCATCGTCGGGCTCACCCGCACGGTCGCGCGCGACCTCGGCCGCTACGGCGTGACCTGCAACGCGATCCGCCCGACGGCGGCGACGCGGCTCACGCTCTCGCCCGAGATGGAGGCCGCCGCCCGCGCCGCGGAGGCGCGTGGCGAGCGGCGGGCCGGGGGCGGCGGGCTCACGGCCCTCGACCCGACCGCGATCGCCGCGCTCATCGTCTACCTCGCCTCGAACGATGCGCAGAACGTGAACGGCCGCGACTTCGCGATCCGCGGCAACGAGGTCGGCCTCTACACGATCCCCGAGATCGAGGCGCGCGCCTACGCGCGCACCCCGATCTGGACCCTCGACGAGATGTTCGAGATCTTCCCGAAGTCGCTGGGGCCGCTGCTGAAGAACGAGTTCCAGCCGCCAGCGCAGTCCTAGGCCCGCCGCGCCGCCCGGAACACGAGGGAGCGGGCGGGCTGCCGCCGACCGGGTCGAGATCGCCGGTCGACTCGAGCGACCGCGCGTGGCGCCGGCGTGGACGTGGCGGGTTGGCGGGGCGGAGGGGGGAGGGGGAGCCGGCGCGCGGGCGGGGGTGGCCCGGCGCGCCGGCCCGTCATGTCAGCGCGGGTCTAGTCCCAGGTGATCGCGAGCGACTGGATCCCGGGGGCCGGGGAGTAGCCCGAGCCGTCGTAGCCGCCCGTCTTGTAGTTGATGAGCGTGGCTTCGCCGGCGGCCGCGCGCTCCGAGACGGCCTGCTGCGCCGCGGCCTCATACGCCGGGGCGTACGCCGCATCCGGGACGTGCTGCTGCACGGCGACTTGCGCGCCGAGGAACGCGGCCGCGGACAGAACCGCACCGGCGGCGACGGCGATGAGCGGTCGGTGGAGTCGGCTGATCTGCTTCAGGACCATGGCACCTCTCGTGGGGTGGTTAGCGAGCGAGCGTTGACCGCGCCCGGCAGCAACGGCTGCGTCGCGCGGCTGGTCCCCGTTCGGCAGCTCGGCTGCCCGGCGGCTCGTGGGAGCCGCGGGGGCCCGTGGCTTTGCGTCCCGCAGTCTCCCGCGGTTTGCCCTGTCTTGGGGGGAGGGGGCGTCTAACCCGGCGGCGTCATCGCGGGCGCTCCTCCGTCGCAGCGCCGAGCGCGCTGCGGCTTCAGTGCGAGGAAGCCGGAGGGCGAAGGTCGCCCCACAGCTGTCGGTAGCCCGGCTGCCGTGGCCGCTCCCGGCGAAGGGAGGCCGGTAGGCCCGTGGCTTTGCGCCGCCCGGTTTCCCGAGGCCTTGCGCTTCTCGCTGGCTGCGGTCGCGGGCACCGCCCGGGGGCGGGGCCCGTCACCAGGGAAGACGAACGAACACGCGCGTTTGTGACGGCGGCACGGGGAATTGATGCGGTGCCGAGCATCGCGCTCGGCTGCGCTGCGCACTGGCCATCGAAGACGCGCAGCCCCACCGCATCCGCAATGCGTGGTGGTCGCGAGCGGGGTGGTCGACGTACTTCGCGGTCGTGCGACGCGAGACGGACTTTCTCGTAGGCTACGCGGAGGCACCGACCTGGGATGAGGTCGCCAGACTGGTGGGCTCGCTCGCGCAGGTCACGATCACCGGGCCACCGCGACGGTGAGCGCCTGCGGGAGCACCGCAGGCCCGCGCCGCGGACCGCGCTAGACTGCGCTCGTGCCCCCGTAGCTCAGTGGATAGAGCAGTGGTTTCCTAAACCATGCGCGCAGGTTCGACTCCTGCCGGGGGTACCACGCTCCGCCGGCGTCCCGCCCGGGCCCGGCCCGACCGCCATCGAGCCCGCCACCGCCGTCGTCTCGCGTCCCCCATCCGCGGCTCGGAACGACGGCCCCCGCGCGCGGGGCCGGGGCGCCGCGGGCCGCCGCCGCGGCGGGTGGTATCGTCGCGGCGCCGCACCCGGCGGCGCCCGGAGCGACGCGAGGGGGTCCCATGTCCGAGGAACTGTTGGTCGACGTCGACGAGCACGGCGTGATGCTCGTGACGCTGAACCGCCCGGAGAAGATGAACGCGCTGAGCGCCGCGATCAGCGCGGGCCTCATGAACGCGCTCGACCGCGCCTCGCGCGAGGACGACATCCGCGCCGTCGTGATCACCGGCGCGGGGCGGGCGTTCTGCGCGGGCGCCGAGATCCGCCCCGACCGCGACCCTACCACGGGCGCCGAGGGGCCCGTCCCCCGCCACGCCCGTCTCGACCACTTCGGTGGCTCCGGCCGCGCCGTCGAGGCCTTCGCGCACTGCGACGTCCCGATCCTCGCCGCGATCAACGGCCCCACCGCCGGCGCCGGCTTCGGGCTCGCGCTCTGCTGCGACATCCGCTTCGTCGCCGAGAGCGCGCGCCTCGGCCCGATCTTCATGAAGCGCGGCCTCGCCTCGGACTACGGCGTGCTCTACTGGCTCCCGAAGCTCGTCGGCGCCGCACGCGCGTACGAGATCATCTACGACGGCGACCTGCTCGACGCCCGCCGCGCGCTCGAGGTCGGCATCGCCAACCGCGTCGTCCCGGACGAGCAGCTGCTCGCCGAGACGCTCGCCTACGCGCGCAAGGTCGCCGCGGGCCCGCCCCTCGCGTACACCTACGTGCGCCGGCTCGTGCGCCGCTCCTTCGACCTGCCGATGCACGAGTTCCTCGAGCTCGAGTGGACCTACCAGGCGAACCTCCTGCGCACCCACGACGCTCGCGAGGGCTTCGCCGCCTTCGTCGAGCGCCGCGAACCCCGGTTCCGCGGCGAGTAGCCGCGCGCCCGCGCGCGGTGCGAGCCGCTACCATGCCCGCCGCACGCGGCGGGGCGCTGGCGCGGAGCGGGGGTCGGCATGGCTGAGCTGCTCGAGGGGATCCGCGTCCTGGACGCAAGCCGGCGCGTCGCCGGGCCGTTCGCGTCCAAGCTGCTCGCCGACTACGGCGCCGAGGTGATCAAGGTCGAGCCGCCCGACGGCGACCCCGCCCGCCGTGAGCCGCCGTTCTTCCACGACGAGCCCCACCCCGAGGGCTCCGCGCTCTTCCTCCAACTCAACACGAACAAGCGCTCCGTCACGCTCAGCCTCGAGCACGCCGAGGCGCGCGCGATCTTCGCGCGGCTCGCCCGCGACGCCGACATCGTGATCGAGGACTTCGCGCCCGGCCGCTTCCCCGCCTGGGGCCTCGGCTGGGAGCAGTTGAGCGCGGGACGCCACGACCTCGTGCTCGCCTCGATCACGCCCTTCGGGCAGAGCGGACCGTACCGCGACTACCTCGGCACCGAGATCACGCTGCAGGCGATGGGCGGGCCGCTGCACGTCAACGGCACCGCCGACCGCGAGCCGCTCAAGCTCGCCGGCCACGTCGCCCACTACCACGCGGGCGCCGCCGCCGCGCTCGCGATCATGCTCGCGCGCTTCCGCGTCGAGCTCGGCGGCGCCGGCGATCACATCGACCTCGCCGTCTACGAGTGCCAGGCCGGCTTCCGCGACCGCCGCACGATCTACCTCACGACCGCCGCCTACACCGGGCGCGCGGCCCGGCGGCAGCAGGCGGGCTCGCGCTTCCTGAGCGGCGTGCGGCCGTGCGCCGACGGCTACGTGAACATCCTCGCCGGCGCGCCGCGCACCCTGAACGCCTTCCTCTCGCTGATCGGCCGCGACGACCTCGTCGACCACCCGGAGCTGCGCAAGCCGGTCGTCGACATCGATCCGATCTTCGCGGCCGAGGTGGAGGCGTCGTACCTCGGGTGGCTCGTGGGCCACACGAAGATCGAGGTGCTCACCGCGACGCAGGCGCTCGGCATGCTCGGCGGAGCGATCCTCACGACCGAGGACCTCGTGCGCGACCCGCATTACCGCGACCGCGGCGTCTGGGAGACGATCGACCACCCGCGCACGGGGCCGGTCGAGTACCCCGGCCGCCAGCTCGTGCTCTCCGAGACGCCGAAGACGCCGTCGCGTCGCGCGCCGCTGCTCGGGGAGCACAACGCGGAGGTGTACGGTGAGCGGCTCGGGCTCGACGGCCCGGCGCTCTCGCGGCTGCGCGGGCAGGGCGTGATCTAGGAGGGCGGACGTGACCGAGCGAGACCCGCGACACCGGCTGCCGCTCGAAGGCGTGCGCATCGCCGACATCACCGTGGTGTGGGCCGGCCCTCACGTCACGCAGCTGCTCGCGGAGTGGGGCGCCGACGTGATCCGGGTGGAGCCGGTGAACCGCATGCAGCCGTACTCGCGCGGCGGCGAGCGCATCGTCACGAAGGAGCAGGCCGAGCGAATGGCCGAGCTCGGCGCCGGCGCGCCGGGCTACCCGGGCTTCGACCCGAAAGACGACCCGTGGAACCGCAGCCCGAGCTTCAACAGCCACGCGCGCGGGAAGCGCTCGATGGCCTGCGACATCATGTCGCCCGAGGGGCGCGAAGCGTTCCTGCGGCTGGTCGATCACTGCGACGTGTTCATCGAGAACAACGTGCCGATGACGATCGAGAAGGCGAACATCACCTACGAGGTGCTGCGCGCGCGCAACCCGGCGCTGATCATGGTGCGGATGCCGGCGTACGGGCTCGACGGCCCGTACAAGAACTTCCGCGGCTTCGGCACGCACGTCGAGGGGATGATCGGCCACCACCTGCTGCGCGGCTACCCCGACCTCACGCCGGAGGCGACCGGCGAGGCGTTCACCGCCGACGCGATGGCCGGGGTGATGGGCGCGCTCGCCGTCGTGATGGCGCTGCGCCACCGCCGGCGCACCGGGCAGGGGCAGCAGATCGAGATGCCGCTCGCGGAGAACTTCCTGCCGGCGCTCGGCGAGTGGATCCTCGACTACACGATGAACGGGCGCGTGGCGCCGTCGCAGGGGAACCAGCACCCGTGGCGCGCGCCGCACGGGACCTACCCGTGCGAGGGGCGCGACCAGTGGATCGCGATCGACGTGGGCAGTGACGCGGAGTTCGCGGCGCTCTGCCGCGTGCTCGGTGCGGCGTCGCTCGCCGAGGACGAGCGCTTCGCGACCGCGCGGGGGCGCTGGGAGTACCGCTCCGAGCTCGACGCCCTGCTCGCCGAGCGCACGCGCCCGCGCGACAAGGAGCGGCTCTTCCGAGAGCTGCAGGCCGCCGGGGTCGCCGCCGCGCCGGTGCACGACGAGCTGGAGGCGCACGCCGACGAGCACCTGAACGCGCGCGAGTGGTTCCAGCGCATCGCGATGCCCGACGTCGGGACGTTCCCCTACCCCGGCCTGCTGTTCACGATGCGCGACACGCCGAACCGCCTCCACGCGCCGCCCCCGAAGCTTGGCGAGCACAGCGAGGAGATCTACCTCGATCTGCTCGGCTACGGCCGCGAGGAGTACGCCGCGCTCGTCGCGAAGGGGCTGGTGGGGACCGGGTACGCGCCGGAGCTGATCGCGCGCCGCGACTGATGGCCGGCGCCGCGTCCCGCCGTTGAGCGCGCCGGAGGCGCTCGCGCTGATCGCGGCGGGCGTCGCGATCGGGGCGTACGCGACCGCGATCGGCGCGGGCGGCGGGTTCCTGATCGCGCCGCTGCTCCTGCTGCGCTACCCCGAGGCGGAGCCCGCGTTCGTGACCACCGGCTCGCTCACGGTCGTCACGCTCACGAGCGCAATCTCCTCGCTGGTGGTTCACCGCGAGCGCATCGTCGACCGCCCGATCGTGTTTGCGATGGCGAGCGTGGCGATCCCGGCGGCGCTCTTCGGCGCGGTGGGGACGTCGCTGCTACCGCGCAACGTGTTCGCCGCCGGCTTCGCGGTCTTCCTCCTGCTGCTCGCCGCCTACCTCGTCTGGCGCCCGACTGCGGGGGTCGTGCGGTCGCGCGGCCGCTCGTGGCGGCGCGTGATCGTGACGCGCGACGGCGCGCGCTACGAGTACCGGGTGCCGATCGTGCAGAGCATCCTCCCGAACGTCGGCGAGGCGTTCCTCGCCGCGCTCGCAGGGATCGGCGGGGGGCCGATCGGCGTGCCGCTGATGACGCGCATCATGCGCATCCCTCATGCCGTGGCGGTGCCGTCGATCCACCTGCTGATCTTCATGCAGTCGCTGTCGGTGGTCGCGCTCCACCTCGCGCTCGACCACGGGGGCGACCCGATGCGCGACGTGCCCTTCCTGGGTCTCGGCGTCGTGGTCGCGAACCCGCTCGGGCACTGGCTGCGGCGTCGGCTGGGCGAGGGGTTCCTGATGCGCGCGCTCGCGATCGGGCTCGTCGCGGTCGCCGCGACCACCGCGACCGCGGCCCACTGAGCCGCCGTCGCGGCCCGCCGCCCGCGGGCGATCGCAAGGGCGATCTGCGCTACGCTCCGGTCGCACCCGACGCGGCCGGCCCCCCGCCCCCCGCGCGCTCTGGCTCGAGGAGCGTCGCCCCTGCCCCTCAGCGACCCGCAGCTGGCGGTCATCATCTTCGTCGTGACCTACGCGGTCATCGTCTCCGAGCGCGTGCACAAGACGACGGCCGCGCTCGCCGGGGCGATGGCGATGATCGCCTTCAAAGTGATCGACGCCGAGCAGGCATGGGAGGCGATCGACCTCAACGTCATCTTCCTGCTCGCCGGGATGATGATCATCGCGAACACGATGGCGAGCACCGGGGTCTTCCAGTGGCTCGCGATCCGCGCCGCGAAGGTGGCTGGCGGCTCCCCCTTTGGGGTGCTCGTCATCCTCTGCGCCGTGACCGCGACCTTCTCTGCGTTCCTCGACAACGTGACGACCGTCGTGCTGATCGCCCCCGTCGCGCTGGTCGTCGCGCGCGCGCTCGAGGTGCGCCCGGAGCCGGGGCTCGTCGCGATCGCGCTCGCTTCGAACATCGGCGGCACGAGCACGCTGATCGGCGACCCGCCGAACATCCTGATCGCCTCGCACGCGAACATCGACTTCATGACGTTCCTGGTGCACGTCGGGCCCGCGGCGGTGCTGAGCCTCGTCGCCTTCCTCGTCGTGCTCGCGCTCGTCGCCCGCTGGCGCGAGCCGACGAACGAGACGCAGCGGCGTCGCATCATGTCGATGGACGACCAGGGGCTGATCACCGACCTGAGGCTCCTGCGGATCTCGGTCGCGGTGCTCGCCGCCACCATCGTCGGGTTCCTGCTGCAGGGCGTGCTCGGCTATGAGCCCGCCGCGATCGCGCTCATGGGCGGCGTGCTCATCCTGCTGATCACGCGCAACGACCCCCACCACGAGCTCATGCAGGTCGAGTGGACGACGCTCTTCTTCTTCATCGGGCTCTTCATCGTCGTCGGCGGGCTCGAGCACACCGGCGTGCTGCAGGACGTCGGGCGCAGCGCCGTCGAGCTCACCCGGGGCTCGGTCGAGGCATCGACCTTCCTCGTGCTCTGGATGTCGGCGCTGCTCTCGGGCGTCGTCGACAACATCCCGTACACGGCGACGATGCTGCCGGTGCTCGACGAGCTGAACCGCAGCCTCAACCAGGCCGGGCACCCGCGCAACATCACCTGGTGGGCGCTCACGCTCGGCGCCGACCTCGGCGGGAACCTCACGGTGATCGGGGCGTCGGCCAACGTGCTCGTGGCGAACATCGCGGAGCGCAGCGGGCACCCGATCTCGTTCGCGGAGTTCTTCCGCTGGGGGCTCGCGACGACGATCGGGACGGTGGTGATCTCGAGCGCCTACCTGTGGCTACGCTATATGGCGTTCTGAGCGCGCCGCGCGGGCGTGGTGGGCGGCGCGGGGCGGGGGGCGGGACGGCGCGGGTGCTGACGGTCTTCGGGGTGCTCGCCGTCTCTGCGATGCTGCTGTTCTACGCGCTCGAGCCGGCCGGGACGCGCTTCGTGCTCGCGTTCGCCGGGGCGTGTCTCGCGGCGGCGGCGTACGGCTTCCTGGTGGGGGCGTGGCCGTTCGGCGTGATCGAGGTGGTGTGGTCCGGGGTGGCGCTGCGGCGGTGGTGGCGGCGCAGGCGCGAAGAGCGCGCGGCGGGCGCGCACGGCGCGGCGCGCTGAACGCCCTCGCGGGCGTGCGCCGGCGCGGCGGGGTCGAAGGGATGCGCATGTTCAAGGAGCGACGCGGGCGGCTGCTGGAGGCGCTCGGGAGCGGGGCGGCGGTCTTCGCTGCCGGCCGCGAGCAGCGCCGCAACGGCGACGTCGATCACGAGTTCCGCCAGGAATCGACCTTCTGGTACCTGACGGGCTTCGAGGAGCCGGACGCGGTGGCCGTGCTGCGGCCCGGGCACGAGGAGCCGTACGTGCTCTTCGTGCGCCCGCACGACCCCGAGCAGGCGGTCTGGGTCGGCCCGCGGGTCGGCGTCGACGGGGCGGTCGAGCGCTACGGCGCCTCGGCGGCGTACCCGGTCGAGGAGCTCGCGGAGCGGCTGCCGCGGCTGCTCGACGGCGTGGAGACGCTGCACTTCGCGCTCGGCTCCGACGAGCGGCTCGGGCGGCTGCTCGGCGAGCTCGTGACGCGGCGGCGCGACGGCGCGCAGCGCGGGGCGGCGCCGATCGCGCGCGTCGCCGACCCCACGCCGCTCGTCGACGCGCTGCGCCTCTTGAAGGGGCCCGAGGAGCTCGACGCGCTGCGCCGGGCGATCGCGGTGACGGGCGCCGGCATCGAGGCCGCGATGCGCGCGACGCAGCCGGGGCTGCACGAGTACGAGGTGCAGGCCGCGATGGAGGCGGAGTTCCGCCGGCTCGGCTCGCCGCGCAACGGCTTCCCGTCGATCGTCGCCTCGGGTCCCGGCGCGTGCACGCTGCACTACACGACGAACCGCCGGCGCATCGAGGCCGGCGAGCTGCTGCTGCTCGACGTCGGCGCCGAGTGGGACTACTACAGCGCCGACGTGACCCGCACGTTCCCCGTCGATGGCCGTCTTACGCCCGAGCAGCGCGCGGTCTACGACATCGTGCTCGAGGCGCAGCGGCGCGGGATCGAGGCCGCCGGGCCGGGCGTCCCGTTCCACGCGGTGCACGACGCCGCGCTGCGCGCGCTCGTCGAGGGGCTCGTCGAGCTCGAGGTGATCGCGGGGCCGGTCGACGAGGCGATCGAGCAGCGGACATTCCGCCCCTACTACATGCACTCCACCTCGCACTGGCTCGGCCTCGACGTGCACGACGTCGGCGCGTACCGGCAGGGCGAGGCGTCGACCGTGCTGGAGTCGGGGATGGTGCTCACGGTGGAGCCTGGGCTCTACTTCAACCCGGACGCCGGCCCCGTCCCCGAGCGCCTGCGCCACATCGGGGTGCGCATCGAGGACGACGTCGCGATCACGGCAGAGGGCCACGAGGTGCTCTCAGTTGCGATCCCGAAGGACGCGGAGGCGTTCGAGGCGATCGTCGGCAGGCCGCGCGAGCGGTAGCGTCACCGGCTGAGCCGTCGGTCCCGGCGAGCGGCCGGCATGAGCCGGCTGAGGCGCCGGTCCCGGCGGGC
>VGNK01000063.1 GCA_016866055.1 Chloroflexota bacterium
CCGCGCCCGCCGGCGGCCGCCGTGCGCTCGACCGCGGTGATGCGCGCGGTCGTCGCGCCGTCGCCGTAGAGGCGCAGCCGCTCGCGCATCCCGTAGTGGCCGGAGAGGCCGCCGCGGAACTCGAGCGCGAGGCGCCGCCCGCGCACGGAGCGCACGAGAAAGCCGGGGTGATCCATGTGCGCGGTGAGCACGAGCGGGCGCGCGGCGCGGCCGCGACGGTGCGTGACGTAGGCGTTCCCCGCGCGGTCCTGCGCGAAGTCGAGCCCGCGCGCCTCCGCGAAGCCGCGCACGTAGTCGATCACGCGCTGCTCCGCGAACGACGCGGTCGGCAGCGAGAGCACCTCGCGCGCGAGCGTGCGCAGCGGCATGGGTGACTGCGGCATGGACGTCCCTCCTCCACCCGTTCGCGAGCGTTCGGCGGCCGGCCCCCGGCCTCGCTGCGCAGGCGCAGCCCCTCCGCGTGGAGGCGGACGGCGGCGCGGCCGAGCAGCCACGCCGCGGGCCCACTCGCCCGCGCCCATCTTCGGCCGCGATCCGCGCACGCGAAACCCGCCTCGCCCGACGCGCCGGCGGCGCCCCGCACGCTCGCCGGCTCACGCGCGCGGCCCCTCGCCGCTCGCTTGATCGTGCCGGCGGCTGGTTCGCCGCGGGGAGCGCCCCGTACGATGGCATCATGACCTCGCTCCGACGCGACGCCCCGCGCCTCCCCACCGCCGTGCCGCCCGAGCCCGTCCCCGAGCGGCGCTCGCGCAAGGAGCGCTTTGCGGCAAACCGGCCGCTCGTGCCGCTCGAGCTCGAGGTCACCGGGTTCGCCTCGGGCGCCAAGGGCATCGCTCGCCACGCCGACGGGCGCATCGTCTTCGTCGAGTTCGCGCTCCCGGGCGAGCGCGTCGTCGCCGAGGTCACCGCCGACCGCCCCGACTACGTGGAGGCGACCGCCGTACAGGTGCTGCGTGCCTCGCCGGCGCGCGTCGAGCCCGCCTGCGGCTACTACGGACGCTGCGGCGGCTGCCAGCTCCAGCACGCCTCCTACGACGAGCAGCTGCGGCTGAAGACCGCGATCGTGCGCGAGCAGTTCGTGCGCATCGCGCGCTTCGACGCGCACGCCGCGGAGGCCGCCGTCCGCCCGATGCTCGGCATGGACGACCCCTGGCGCTACCGCAACCACGTGCGCTTCACGGTGCGGCGCGACGGCGACGTCGGCTTCATGCAGCGCGGCACGCACCGCTTCATGCGCATCGACGAGTGCCCGATCGCGGTCGACCGCGTGAACGAGGTGCTGCGCGCGGCGCAGGGACGTACGATGGGGGCGCGACAGCTCGCGATCCGCGTCGGCGAGCAGACCGGCGACGAGATGATCCAGCCGCGCCTGCGCTGGCGTCCCAGACGGCCGGGCCCGCGACCGCGCAGCGGGCAGGCGTCGTACACCGAACGCCTGCACGGCCAGCGCTACCGCATCTCCGGGCCGGCCTTCTTCCAGGTGAACACGCGGCAGGCGGAGCGCCTCGTCGCGCTCGTGCTCGAGCGCGTGGAGGCGGCGCGCCCGCGCGTCGTGGTCGACGCCTACGCGGGCGTCGGGACGTTGGCGGCGCTGCTCGCCCCGCGCGTGGAGCACGTCGTCACGATCGAGGAGTCGGCGGCCGCCGGCGACGACGCGGAGATGAACCTCGCAGGGCTCGCGAACGTGAGGCGCGTCGTGGCGAAGGTCGAGGACGCGCTCCCTGGGCTCGAGCCCTCGCCGGACGTCGTGGTGATCGACCCGCCTCGCGCAGGGCTCGCGCGCAGCGTCGTGGAGGCGATCCTCGCCTCGGCCGCGCGGCGCGTCGTCTACGTCTCGTGCGACCCGGCGACGCTCGCGCGCGACGTGCGGCTGCTCGGCGACGGCGGCTTCGCGCTGCGCGAGGCGCAGCCGGTCGACATGTTCCCGCAGACTCAGCACATCGAGTGCGTCGCGACCCTCGAGCGCGCGGGCCCGCCGGCCGGATGAGCCCGCTCGTGCTCGCCTCCGCGTCCCCGCGCCGGCGCGACCTGCTCGGCGCGCTCGGGGTGACATTCGAAGTGCGCCCGGCCGAGGTCGACGAGACGACCGAAGAGCGCAACCCCGTGCGGGTCGCGGAGGGGCTTGCACTGCGCAAGGCGCGCGCGGTGGCCGCGGTCTCGCCGCGGGGCGCGGTCGTGCTCGGCTCCGACACCGTCGTCGTGCTCGACGGGCGCATCCTCGGGAAGCCGGCCGACGGCGTGGAGGCGCGCGCGATGCTGCGCGCTCTGCGCGGGCACCGCCACGAGGTCGTGACCGGCGTCGCGGTGATCGCCGGCGAACGGACGGCGGCCGATCACTCGGTCACGGCGGTGACGATGCGCGACTACGCCGACGCGGAGATCGAGGCGTACGTCGCGTCCGGGTCGGCGCTCGACAAGGCCGGCGGCTACGCGATCCAGGACGAGACGTTGCGGCCGGTCGCGCAGTGCGACGGCTGCGAGTGCGGGGTGATCGGGCTGCCGCTCTGGACCGCGCGGCGCCTGCTGCGGGTCGCGGGCGGGATGAGCGCGGCGGAGCCGGGCTACGCGCGCTGCGCGGACTGCCCGCTGCGGGCACCACAGGGATGAGGCGCCGGCTCTTCGCGTGGGGCTACGCGCGCGGCGAGGCGGGCCACCGACGCGAGTCGGCGGACCTGCGCCGTGCCCTCGTCGGTGACCTCGCGGGGGAGATCCTCGAGATCGGCTGCGGCACCGGCGTGAACCTCGCGTACTACGCGCCGGGCGCGCGGGTGACGGCGACCGACCGCAACGCGCACATGCTGAGGCGCGCCGCCGCCGAGGCCGAGCGCGCCGCTGCGACGATCGCCCTGCGCGAGGTCGACGCCGCGACGCTGCCGTTCCCCGACGGCTCGTTCGACGCCGCGGTCTCGACACTCGTCCTCTGCTCGGTGCCCGACCTCGCCGCCACGCTCGCCGAGCTGCGCCGCGCGCTGCGCCCGGGCGCCCACCTCCGCGTGCTCGAACATGTCGTCTCGGAGCGCGCGTGGGTCGCGTGGCTCCAGCGCGTCGCGAACCCCGCGTGGGGCCTCGTGGACAACTGCCACCTCGACCGCGGCGTCGCGGCCGCCGTGCGCGCGGCCGGCTTCACGGTCGAGGCGGAGGCGTCGCCGTCCCTGCGCACGGTGCCGATGCGGCTCGCGCTGATCCGCGCGCGCCGCGCAGGATGACGGGCGCGAGCGCGCCGCCCGTCGCGCTCGCGTGGCTCGCGTTGTGCTCCCGCGTGGCGTGTGACTACGGGCGCGTCGCGGAGACGTACGCGCTCGTGAGCCCGCTCTCGGTCTCCTCGTAGCGCGCGTCGACGTCGACGAAGCCCGCCGCGCGGATCGCGCCGAGGTAGTCCTCGACGCGCAGCGCGCCGGCGATGCACCCCGCCCACTGCTCGGCGTCGCGCGCTTGGGCCGCGGGCACCTCGCGCGTCCAGACCATGTCCGAGACCCGCAAACGGCCACCGGGCCGCAGCACGCGGAACGCCTCGCGGAAGACCTGCGGCTTGTCGGTCGAGAGGTTGATCACGCAGTTCGAGATGATCGCGTCGAAGCTCGCGTCGGCGAACGGGATGTCCTCGATCTCGCCGAGCCGGAAGCGCACGTTCTTCGCGTCCACCTGCGTCGCGTTGTGCCGCGCGAGCTGGATCATCTCCGGGGTCATGTCGAGGCCCCAGACCTGCCCGCTCGCGCCGACCTCGTGCGCGGCGAAGAAGCAGTCGACGCCGCCGCCGGAGCCGAGGTCGAGCACGGACTCGCCCGGGCGCAGCTCGGCGATCGCCACGGGGTTGCCGCAGCCGGCCGACGCCGCGAGCGCCGCCGCGGGCACGCCCTCGGTCTGCTCGTAGTTCAGCGTGCCGAAGCGGGTCGAGGACGACGGGGAGGCGCCGGGCGCGACGTCGACGGCGCAGTCGGGGTCGTTCGGGTCGCACGCGGCGCCGAGCGCCGTGCCCGCCCCGAGGTCGAAGAACTCGAGCTTCGTCGGGCCCGCCGGGACGGCGTCGCCCGGCGCGCAGCAGGCACCGGCCGCCGGGGCCACGCCCGCGCTCTCGAGGGCGGCGCGCGCCCGCGCCGCGTAGCGGCCGACGACGGCCTCTCGGATCTCACGCTCGATCGGCTGCTGGGTCATCCCGCCGCTCCTTCGTCCGCTCACGCGCGATCGTCGCACCCGCCGGCGGCCGCCGTCGAGGCGGGGGCCGCGGCGTCCACGACCGTCTGGATGTAGGGCAGCACCCGCCCCCACGACACCGCCGCGGCGGCGAGCGCCTCGCGCCCGCGCTCGGTCAGCGTGCACACCTTCCGCTCGCGGCGGCCCTGCGCCTGCGTCTCGCAGACGACGTAGCCGCCCTCGCTCAGCTCGCGCAGCGCGGGGTAGATCGCCGCGTCGCTCGGGCTGCAGCACTCGCCGGAGGCCACCTCGACGGCCTGCGCGAGCTCGTAGCCGTGCATCGGGCGCTCGGCGAGCGCCGCGAGCAGGAAGAGGCGCGACGCGCTGCGCCGGATCGCCTGGTCCCAGTAGTTCGCCGACTCGAGCTCCGCGCCCACGGCGCCTCCCTCGACGCGCGCTAGATATCTCACATCCCGATATATCTGCACAAGAGGGGTGACCGACACCGCCGTCAGCCGTCCTGGCGAACCGTGATCTCACCGATCACGGTCGAGAGGCGCATGCGCACGCGGCTCGGGCGCGCGTCGTAGCCGGGGGTGCGCACGTGGATGTCGCGGATCACGCCGTCCTCGCGTCGCCCGAGCACGTCGACCGTGCCCAGGATCGCCTGGGCCGTGACGTCGAGGCCGAGCGCGGCCGGCGCACGCACCTCGATCTCGCCGATCCAGCAGAGCATCGTCAGGTCCGTCTCGCCCTCCGGGAGCTCCCCGTCGCGCAGGTCGATCTCGATGTCGCCGAGCGCGGTCTGGATCACCCCGTCGTTCACGGTCCAGCCCTCGGCGGAACGCACGTGCCCGATCGCACGGCGGAGGCGTCGGCGAAAGCGCCGCACCCGCAGGTCGGCGAGGATCGCGAGCACGCCGAGCGCGATCGCCGCGAGACCGACCGCGCCCTCGACGAGGCCGCCGTTGCCGATGACCACGAGCCCAAGGGAGTCGACGAGCAGGAGCGCGCCGACCGCGACGATGTAGCTGCCGAGCGTGAGCGGGAGGACGTCGCGCAGCCTCGAGGTCACGGCGCCCTCACCGCGCCCTCACCGGCGCCGCATGCTCCGGCGGACGCGCTCCCAGATGATCATCACCCCGAGCGCGATCAGGATGAGCGGCCACAGCTCCTCGAAGCCCACACCCCGCAGCACGCCGAGCGAGTCGAGCAGCAGGATCACGCCCACCACGATGAGGACGACCCCGACGGCCATGCAACCCCCCCACCGTGGGCGACCCCGCTGGTCGCGGCATTGTACGCGCGAGCACTCGCGAACCCGGCCTTGGCCTCGACGCGTGCCGCACGCGCGCCCGTGCGGCACGCGCTCCGGGTCCGTGGTTTGACCCCCCGCGCAAGCCATCCCTAGCATCGGGTTCGCCGCACCCCCATCACGCGGAACAACCCTGCACCCCACGCGCGCTCGCCATCGCACCGATCGGCCGGACGCGCACGTTGACCGCAGGATGAGGAGCAGTACTATTCACTCCTCATTCGAGGAGGAGCCGCCGATGTCCGAGCCGATCATCGAGGTCACCAGCCTGGTGAAGACCTACGACACCGGGGCGGTGACCGTGCACGCCCTGCGCGGGGTGGACCTGCACGTCCGGCGGGGCGAGATGGTCGCGGTGATGGGGCCGTCCGGCTGCGGCAAGACCACGCTGCTCAACTGCGCCTCCGGGATCGACGACCCCACGAGCGGCGTCGTCCGTATCGAGGGGACTGATCTGTCGAACCTCGACGACAACACGAAGACGGCGTACCGCGCGCGCCGGATGGGCTTCATCTTCCAGTTCTACAACCTGCTGCCGGTGCTGACGGCGGTCGAGAACGTGGAGCTGCCGCTCCTCGTCTCAGGCACGTCCGCGCGTGAGGCGCGCGCCCGTGCGATGGAGTCGCTCGCGCGCGTGGATCTCACCGACCGGGCGACGCACAAGCCGGCCGAGCTCTCGGGCGGCCAGCGCCAGCGCGTCACGATTGCGCGCGCGCTCGTCAACGACCCGGCGATCGTCTGGGCGGACGAGCCGACCGGCGACCTCGACTCCGCGACCGCGGACTCCGTGATGACGCTGATGCAGGAGCTCAACCGCGAGCATCAGCACACGTTCGTGATCGTGACGCACGACCCGGCGGTCGCGGCGCGCTGCCACCGCACGATCCAGATGCAGGACGGCCGCATCGTCCGCGACGAGGTCGCCGTTCGTGGATAGCCTCTTCGGGGTCCCCCTCACGAGCATCATGATCGGCCTGCTCCTGCTCACGGGGCTGGCCGTGGGCACGCTCGGCTGGGTCGTCTGGCGCCACCCGCTGCTCGTCCGCATGGGGCTGCGCAACATCCGCCGGCGGCGCGCGCAGACCCTGCTCATCGTGATGGGGCTGATGCTCTCGACGCTGATCGTGAGCGCGGCCTTCGCCACGGGCGACACCGTCGGCTACTCGATCACGAACACGATCTACGCGCAGCTCGAGGAGGTCGACTTCCTCGTCTCCTTCCGCGAGGACGCCTCGCAGCTCGATCGACCGAAGGACTTCACAGAGGCGGGCTTCCTCGAGCAGGTGCGCGCCGCGTTCGGGAACGACCCCGACATCGATGGCATCACCGGCTCGATGACGCGGCCGTTGCCGGTGCTCAACCCGAGGGCGCGCCTCTCGGATCCGGCCGCACTCGTCGTCGGCGTCGATCCCGCGACGGTCGACAGCTTCAAGGGGCTGCGTGAGCCGGGGAGCGGGCAGCTGGTGTCCGCCGCGCCGCTGACCGGCGATCGCGTCTACATCACCGAGCGGCTTGCGAAGCGCGTCGACGGCTCCGCGGGCGGCAGGGTCGACGTCTACTTCGGCAACCGGCCGCACCGCTTCGAGGTGCTCGGCGTCGTGCGCGACAGCTCCGTGACGGCGCAGGGCGGCACCACCGTGGGCGGCGTGGTGATGAACCTCGAGCGGCTGCGCGAGCTCACGGGTGAGCCCGGCGCGCTCTCGAACATCGTCATCTCGCTGCGCGGCGGGACACGCGGCACGATCGATCTCATCGACCCCGTGCAGGACCGACTCGAGGTGTTCCTGGAGCAGCACCCGGGGTCGGGCGCGCGCATCGCGTTCACGAAGGAGGAGCTCGTCGCGATCGGCGAGCTCGCGGGCTCGGTCTTCGTCACGTTCTTCCTCGTCTTCGGGCTCTTCTCGATGGCGGCCGGGATCCTGCTGATCTTCCTGATCTTCGTGATGCTCGCCGCCGAGCGCCGCTCGGAGATGGGCATGGCGCGCGCGATCGGGATGAACCGGCTCCACCTGACGCAGACGTTCGTCGCGGAGGGGATGGCCTACAACATCGGCTCCGCGCTCGTCGGGGCGTTGCTCGGGCTCGCCGTGTCCGGGGCGCTGATCTTCGCGATGAGCCGCATCGTCTCCGATGTCGGTGTGAGCATCGCGTTCCACTTCAACCCGGTCGGCTTCGTGATCGCGTACGCGGCGGGCGTGGTGGTGACGTTCGCGACGGTCGCGTTCGCCTCGTGGCGTGCGGCGAACCTCAACATCGTGCGCGCGATCCGTGACCTCCCCGAGCCGCAGCTCTTCCGGACGCAGCGGCCGTCGGTGGGCGCGCTGCTGCGCTCAGCCGTGGGGGCGCTGTGGTACCTGGGCTGGATCGCGCTCGTCGCGATCTGGGCGGTGGCCGCGTTTCAGCTCTTCATCTTCGGGCTGGCGTTCTACGGGCTGCCGTTCCTCGCAGGCATCCCCGCCGTCGCGCTGTACGTCTTCGGCGCGCGGCACGCGGCGGGGCAGCGGCTGTGGCTGCCGGAGCGTCGCGGGCGGCGCGTCGCGTGGATCGCGCTGCTCGTCGTCGCGTTCCCGGTCGCGCTCATCTCCTACGCCTTCCGCGTCGTCACCGGCCGTGCGCGGACGCTCCGCGCGCGCCGGCTGCCGGTGCGCGTGCTCTTCGTCCTGTGGTGGGTCGCCTTCAGCCTGATGGCGCTCGTGACCTGGCTGCTCTTCCGGTCGCGGGGGTGGGCGAACCGCCACCGCGGCGCCGGCGGCTGGGCGCTGCTCATGCTGTTGACCGGCGTGCTGTTCGTCTACCTGGGTGGGTGGGTGTGGGCGCAGGCCTTCGCCTACACCGGCGGCGCGACGCTCGCGGTGCTCGCGGTCGCGATGCTCGCGGTCTACTTCGGCGCCGCCGCGCGCGCGGCGTTCACGATCGCCGGCGGCCTGCTCGTCTGGTACTGGCTGCTGCCGCTGCCGTTCTCGCTCATCTCCGAGGCCGGCAGGGGCTGGGGGGACCCCGTCGCGGGGCTCCTCCGGCTGCTCCCGCTGCCCGGGCCGAAGGAGCTGTCGGGGCAGATCGAGATGTTCTTCGTGTCGGGCGTCAGCATCACCGCCGCGGCGACGCTCGTCATCATCTTCAACGCGACCGCGCTGCTCTCGGTGCTCACGGCGCTCGGCCGCGCGCTGGGCGGGCTTGTGCCGGCGATCCGCACCGCGATCGCCTACCCGCTCGCAGCACGCTTCCGCACGGCGATGACGCTCTCGATGTTCGGGCTCGTCGTCTTCAGCCTCGTGGTGATGGCGTTCCTCAACTTCAACTTCACGCAGCTGTTCCTCGGCGAAGATGCGCGCGCCGGCTTCGACGTGCACGCCTGGAGCAACGCCGACAACCGCGTGCCCGATCTGCGCGCGGCGCTCGCCGAGAGCGACCCCGCCGTGATCGAGCGGATCGCCGGGATCGGCACCGCGATCTCTGCGTTCCCCCTCGCGGAGCAGTCGGGGGTGACCGCGTCGACGCCGACGCCGGAGCCGCCGCAACCCCACCGCCTGATCGGCGCGGACGCTGAGTTCTACCGGCTCGCGCGCCTCCCGCTCGCGTTCCGCGCGACGGGGTACGCGAGCGACGCGGCCGTCTTCGAGGCGATCCAGCGCGACTCCACGCTCGTCGTCGCGAGCGACGAGATCCTGAGGCGCCAGAACGAGGGCTTCGGCGGGCCGCCGCAGGACGACCGGCTCGTGCTCAACGTCTCGCCGCGCGACCTCGAGAAGGGACCGTGGGAGCCGATCGCCGTCACGCTGCGCGACGCGAAGAGCGGCCGCAGCCGCGAGGTGCGCGTGATCGGCTTCCTCGAGAGCCAGGTGACCGGCGTGCTCGTCGAGCTGGCGGGGATTTACACCACGCGCGAGAGCGTGGCCGGCTTCGCCGCCGGCGGCGAGCGGGAGAACTTCTTCCTCACGACGAAGGACCCCTCGAAGGGGGAGACCGAGCGGCTGGCGAAGGCGATCGAGTCCGCGCTGCTCGAGCGCGGCGTCCAGGCCGACTCCATCCAGGCGACGATCGACGAGACGACCGCGCAGTCGACCGCGTTCCAGCTGCTCTTCGAGGGGTTCATGGGGCTCGGGCTGATCGTCGGGATCGCGGCGCTCGGGGTGATTGCGTTCCGCACGGTGGTGGAACGCCGGCAGCAGATCGGGATGCTGCGCGCGATCGGGTACACGCGGCGGCTGATCGGGCTCTCGTTCTTCCTGGAGTCGTCGTTCATCGCGCTCACCGGGATCGGGATGGGGCTCGTGCTCGGCTGGGCGCTCTCGTACAACCTGCTGAGCAGCCCCGAGCTCGTCGGGGCGAGCGGGGTGGAGATCGACTTCCGGGTGCCGTGGGTGCGGCTGCTGCTGATCGGGGGCATCGCGTACGGGGCGAGCGCGCTGATGACGCTCATCCCCGTGCGCTCCGCCTCGCGCGTCGCGGTGGCGGAGGCGCTGCGGTACGAGTAGACGCCTTCGCGCCGAGCGGCAGGCGACGGCCCGCCGACGCGAGCCGGCGACCGGCGCGCCTTCGCTTCGAGCACGCGCCGGCGCCTCTGCGGCGGGCGCGCCCGGCGATCGCGACGCGCCGCGGCTCCGGTCGCGCGCCTGCCCGGCCCCGGTTGCCATGACGCACACAATGCGCCGATCCGGAGGGTGCCGGGTCCTGCCGACCGGCGGGGCGCCACGCCGCGGGGCGACCCGACACGGTCACCAGGGGGGCTCATGGTGCGAGAACTGCTGGCTCTTATCGCGGCGGAGGCGCACCCCGGGCACGCCTCGTGCGCGGGCGGGGCGCCGGGCGTGGCCCTGGAGTTCCCGGACCTCGTCCCGATCGGGCCGGGGCCCCGGCTCGGATCCGATCTCGTCAGCCCGATCGCGGAGGCGGGCGCCGGGAAGGCGCCCGTCACGGCCCTCCACGCGCTGTACTGCCACCCGAAGTAGCGGCCGACGCGCAGGGGGCGGCGGGCGTCCGCCGTCCCCTGCGCCCTTACCCTGCGATCCCGCGCACAGCCCACGCGCTTGCGGTCAGCGCGATCGAGCCGTCCGGTTGCGCCGGCAGCCGTGCTCGCGGCGCCTCCCGGAGCCGCGCCCGGGTCGCCTCGTCCAGCGTCGCCACATACGCGGGCGCCGGTCCCTCCCCGCCCAGGAACGGCAGCCAGTAGTCGTCGAAGCCCTCGTACCGCTGGCGGACCTCGATCGCGCGCGTCTCGACCGCCCCCAGCCCCGCGGCGCGGAACGCCTCCGCGAGCGCCTCGCGCCGCGTGTTCGTGAAGCGCCGGCTCCCGTCGAGCTCCGCCGCCTCCGGGTCCACCGCGACCGCCGCCTCCCAGAACGGCTGCGTCATCGTCAGGCCGCCGGTGTAGTCCCACACGTAGACTGCGACCACGGCGCCGCCCACCGCGGCCCGACGCATCTCCCGCAGCGTGGCGCCCTGGTCCGCGAGGAAGTTCAGCACGACGCCCGACACCACGGCATCCGCGCCGCCATCCTCCACGGGGAGCCGCTCCGCGACGCCGTCGACGACGCGCACGCGCGGGTCGGGCAGGCGGTGCTCCGCGTACGCGCGGAACCCCTCCTCGGGCTCCACGGCGAGCACGGACGCGGGAGCGGCAACCTCGAGGATCGTGGCGGTGAGCACCCCGGTGCCGGCGCCGACGTCGACCCAGCGGGCTCCAAGCGGCGGGCCCAGCCACCGGAGGAACGGACGCGCGACGTGCGGGCTCCAGCGCCCGACGTAGCGCTCGTACGTCTCGCTCTCCCCCCAGCGCTCGACCGGGCGGACCACCTCGGACTCCCGCACCCACCCCACGCACCGGTCGGCGAGCGACGCCGGCGGCGGCCGCGCGCGGCGCGCGGCGCGCGAGCGTAGCGCCGGCGCGGATCAGCCCGCCACGCCGAGGACGGCCCACGCGCGCGCGGTCACCCCGATCGAGCCATCGCTCGCCACCTGCAGCCACCGACGGACCTCCTCGCGGAGGCGGTCCCGCGCCGCCTCGCCCAGCGAGACCGCGTACCCCGGCACCGGCCCCTGCCCACCGAGCAACGGGAGCCAGTAGTCGTCGAAGGAGACGAACGGCGTCGGCACCCCGACCCGCTCCATGCCCGCCCCGCGGAAGGGCCGCTCGAGCGCCGCGGGCTCGCGGCGCGGGAAGCGCCGGCCCTCGTCGAGCGCCGCGGCGGCGGGATCGAGCACCGCGGCGGCGTCCCAGAAGTGCCGCATCATCTCCATGCCGCCCGCGTAGTCCCAGACGTACGCCGCCGCCAGGCCGCCGGGCGCGAACACGCGCCGCGCCTCCGCCATCGCCGCGGCAGGGTCGGGCACGAAGTTGAGCACGAGCCCGGAGACGACCACGTCAACGCTCGCGTCGCTCTGGGGAGGTGCTCCGCGTCGCCCGCGGCAACGCGCACGCGAGGGCCGCTCAGCCGCCGGGCGGCGTACGCGCGGAACCCGTCGGACGGCTCCACCGCGAGCACCGACGCGGGCGACGCCAGCTCGAGGATCGCGCGGCTCAGCGCACCCGTGCCCGCTCCGACATCGGCCCAGCGCCGCCCCGGCTCGAGCGCCAGCCGGCACACGAACGCGCGCGCCACGGGGGCGCTCCAGGCCCCACGTAGCCCTCGTACTCGTCGCCCTGGTCCCAGCGGTCGGGTCGCGACGTCACGGCTGCCTCCCGACGCCCACACGGGCACCGCCGAGCGTACCCGTGGTCGCGCGGCTCCGGGGGTGGCGCGGCGGAGCGGAGGCGGGTGGCGGCCGGCCCTAGGAGCCTGCCGGAGTAGTGGGGAGCACCGGAGCGCGGCGAGGCAGTCGCGCGCGGCACGCTCGGAGCGCCACGGCGGTGCTCGCTGGTAACGGCTCGGTTCGGAATCTCGCTGCACCTGGGGTG
>VGNK01000064.1 GCA_016866055.1 Chloroflexota bacterium
TGGGCCGCAGCCGCGCCGGCTCCTCGTCGCGGCGCTCGCGCCACTTCATCCAGACGACCGCGGCAACCGTGGCGAAGAGCGCCAGGCCGAGCAGCAGCGCGATCCCCGCCGCCCGGCGGCGGCGACGCCGGCGCCGTAGCGCGAAGCCCACGAGCGGAGCGGCCTCCTCGACGATCTCCTCGACGAGGTCGCGACCGCGCTCCACGTACGGCGCTGCGCCTTCGGCGAGGTCCGGCGGACGCGGCATCGACGGCCGCCGGCCGAGCAGCGACGCGAGCGGGTTCGAGGAGCGTGATCGGGCAAGTCTGACTGCGGGCATCGCGGCGACCCCTACTCCGGTCCCGCGCCCCCGGCCAGGGAGCGGTGTGGACAACAGGCGGGCCCCCCGGCGGGAGCGGCATTCTAGCACGCGCTTCCCCAACCCCAACCTGAACGTCCGTCCAATTATGTCACTTCGCGTCAGCCCGACAGAAGACACCGCGGGGCGCCCAAACGAGCCGTGCCCGGCCACGTTATATTAATCAGGGTAACCACCCGGGTTTGGAGGACTCCCTTGCCCCTCGTCACGGAACGGCAGCGCATCCAGCATCTGCTGCGGCGCGCGGGCTTCGGCTACTCGGCCGCCGAGCTCGAGCGATACGGCCGACTCGGCCTGGAAGGGACGGTCGACCACCTCCTCCACCCCGAGGTCGTCGACGACTCGCACGTCGACGCGACCATCAAGAGCTCGTTGAAGCGAGACCCGATGGAGCACCGCCCGTCGCTGATCGCGCGCTGGCACCTGCGGCTCGTCCACACCGAGCGCCCGCTCCTCGAGAAGCTCACCTACTTCTGGCACGACCACTTCGCGACCTCGCTGAGCAAGGTGCGGCCGCACCTGTTGCTGCAGCAGAACGAGACGCTCCGCGCGAACGCGCTCGGCTCGTTCCAGGACCTGCTGCTCTCGATCACGCGCGACCCGGCGATGCTCGTGTGGCTCGACAACCGCGCGAACCAGAAGAACGCGCCGAACGAGAACTACGCGCGGGAGGTGATGGAGCTCTACACGCTCGGGCGCGGGAAGGACTACACGGAGACCGACATCAAGGAGGCAGCACGCGCCTTCACCGGTTGGCGCGTCGACGACGCGAACATGGAGAACATGTCGCAGTTCGCGCGGGCGGTCTTCACACCGAAACGCCACGACGGCGGCGTCAAGACCGTGCTCGGCGTGACCGGCCGCCTCGACGATGCCGGCGTGATCGGGATCCTCGCTGAGCACCCCGACACGCCCGGCTACGTCGGCGCGAAGCTCTGGCGCTTCTTCGCGGTACCCGAGCCCACGCCGGAGATGATCGCGCGCACGACGCGCGCCTACTTCGAGCACAACGGCTCGATCCGCGCGATGGTGCGGACGATCCTGCTCTCCGACGAGATGTACTCGCCGCAGGCGTACCGCTGGCGCATCAAGTCGCCGGTCGAGCTGATCGTCGGGGCCGAGCGCGCGCTCGGCGCGCGCACCATCGGCTACGGCGAGATTGAGAACTCGCGCGCGATGGGGCAGGTGCTCTTCGAACCGCCGAACCCGGCCGGCTGGCCCGGTGGCGCGACGTGGGTCAACAGCACGACGCTGCTCGCACGCGCAAACTTCGCGCACCACCTCACGCAGGCGGGCAAGGGGCGCGCGTTCGGGGTCGACGTTCCGGGGCTGCTCGCCGCCTCCGGCGTGCAGCGCGCTGGCCTCGCGGGTGCGAACGCGCTCGTCGACTACCTGCTCGACCTCCTGGTCGGCGGGGACGTCGACGCGATGACCCGCGACGTGCTGCTGCAGCACCTCGGCGCCCCGTACCACTACAGTTTCGAGCAGGCGGCGAAGAGCGGCACCCTCAACGGCGTGGTCTACCTCGTGCTCGGCATGCCGCTCTACCAGCTCGCATAGGAGAGATCGATGCCTACCGACGAGACCTTCCTCGATCGCCCGCTCGGTCGCCGCACGCTGATCCGGCGCGGCATCGCGTTCGTCAGCACCGCCGCGCTGATGCCGCCCGCGTTCGTGCGCGCCGTCTTCGACGAGGCCTCGGTCGCGAGCGCCGCCGAGGCGCCGCGCCGCGTGCTCGTCATCCTCCAGCTCGGCGGTGGCAACGACGGCCTCAATACCGTCGTCCCCTACCGCGACGGCGCGTACCACGACGCGCGGCGCCAGCTCGGCCTCAACCCCGAGTCGCTGCTCCACCTCAACGACGAGTTCGCGCTGCACCCGAAGCTCACGGGGATCAAGGAGCTCTACGACCAGCAGCGCGTGGCGGTCGTGCTCGGCGCCGGCTACCCGCACCCGAACCGCTCCCACTTCCGCGCGATGGACATCTGGCACACCGGCTCCACGGACGAGCGCGTCTACACCGGCTGGCTGGGCCGCCTGCTCGACGCGACGCGCTACGAGCAGCGCGCGCTCTGGCACGCCGCGAACGTCGGCGCCGACGAGCCGCTCTCGCTGAAGAGCACGAGCTCGTTCGTGCCCTCGCTCGCCTCGGTGCCGGCCTATGCCCTGCAGGTCGACCCGCAGTTCCCAAGGCAGGCCGACCGCCGCATCACAGACTGGCTGCGCCTCTACCGCCAGCAGGCGGAGGGGATGGCGCGGCAGGCGGAGTACGGCGGGCAGCTGGCGTTCGTCTCGGAGACCGGGCTCGAGGCCTACGAGTCCACCGTCGACCTGCGCAGGAACGCGACCGGCTACCAGGCGAAGACGGAGTACCCGCGGACCCCGCTCGCGTCGGCGCTGCAGACCGTCGCCGGGCTCGTGGTGTCGAACCTCGGGACGACGATCGCGTACGTGACGACCGGCGGGTTCGACACGCACGCGGGCCAGAGCGGGACGCAGGACCGGCTCCTCGGCGTCGTCTCCGACGCGGTCCGCGCGTTCTACGCGGACCTCGACGGGCACGGACTCTCGGACGGGGTGACGACGCTCGGCTGGACGGAGTTCGGGCGCCGTGTCCGCCAGAACGGCTCGGGCGGCACCGATCACGGCACCGCGACGCCGACGTTCCTCATCGGCGGGCACGTCCGCGGTGGAATCTACGGCGAGCAGCCGTCGCTCACGCGGCTCGACCGCAACGGCGACCTGCAGTTCACGACGGACTTCCGCTCGATCTACGCCACGATCATCTCCGGGCTGTTCGGGACGGACCCGGCGGACGTGCTCGGCGCGCGCTACCCGGTGCTCCCGGTCTTCGCGTAACCGGCGGCCGCGCGGGACGCGCGGTCGCCGGGCGTGTGCCCCCGGCGCCCGCGCCCTGCCGCGTACGGGCGCGGGCGGTATGATCCGTCACGCGGGTCGTGGGCGCTGGAGGCGGGGAACGATGACGACGCAATCCATGAAGGGGCTGGGCGAGATCACGAATCCGGCCGCCGGATACCAGCTCCTGCTCCGCCTGCGCATCGCGAACCGTCCCGGCATGCTCGGCAAGATCGCGACCTCCCTCGGCGAGGCCGGCGCCAACATCATGGACATCGACATCGCCGAGGCCGGGCAGGACAACATGATCCGCGACTTCCGGGTCATGTGCGACGACACCGAGCACGCGCACCGCGTGCTCGCCTCGATCGACAACCTCCCCGGCGTCGAGGTCCTGCACGCCTCGGACCGCACCTTCCAGCTCCACCGGCGCGGCAAGATCGAGGTGCACAACAAGGTGCACATCCGCACGAACGCCGAGCTCGCGCATGTCTACACCCCCGGCGTCGGGCGGGTCTCGATGGCGATCCACGACAACCCCGACGCCGTCTGGTCGCTCACCATCAAGCCGAACACCATCGCCGTCGTCACGGACGGCACCGCCGTGCTCGGCCTCGGCGACATCGGCCCCCTCGCCGCGATGCCGGTGATGGAGGGCAAGTCGATGCTCTTCAAGTCGTTCGCCGACATCGACGCCTGGCCGATCTGCCTCGACACGAAGGACCCCGAGGAGATCATCAAGATCGTCAAGGCGATCGCGCCCACCTTCGGCGGAATCCTGCTCGAGGACATCTCCGCGCCCCGCTGCTTCGAGATCGAAGAGCGGCTGCGCGCCGAGGTTCCGATCCCCGTCTTCCACGACGACCAGCACGGCACCGCGGTCGTGGTGCTCGCGTCGCTCATCAACAGCCTGAAGATCGTCCAGAAGCGCCCCGAGGACCTGAAGATCGTGCTGCTCGGCGTGGGCGCCTCCGGCGTGGCCTGCTCGAAGATCATGATGAACTTTGGCGTGAAGAACATCATCGGCTTCGATCGACAGGGTGCGATCTACCAGGGCCGCGACAACCTGAACTTCGCGAAGGAGTGGTTCGCGGAGCACACCAACCCCGAGGGGTTCGACGGCACCGTCGACGAGGCGCTACAGGGCGCCGACATGTTCCTCGGGCTCTCGGGCCCGAGGCTCATCCAGCCGGACTGGGTGCGCACGATGGCGAGCGACGCGATCGTCTTCGCGCTCGCAAACCCCGAGCCGGAGGTGCTGCCCGATCTCATCCAGGGGAGCGCGCGCGTGATCGCGACCGGGCGCTCGGATTACCCGAACCAGGTCAACAACGTGCTCTGCTTCCCGGGCCTCTTCCGCGGCGCCCTCAACGCGGGCGCCGTCAACATCACCGAGGAGATGAAGATCGTCGCCGCGCGCGCGATCGCCGAGGTGATCCCGGACCAGCAGCTCACCGAGGACTACATCCTGCCCTCGGTGTTCAACCCGGACGTGGTGGCGAACGTCTCTCACGCCGTCGAGCAGGAGGCGATCCGCTCGGGCAACGTGCGGCCGCGGGGGTCGCGCGTCTTCGTCTAGCGCGGGCGCGGCTTCCACGACCACGGAGCGGCTGCCTGTCGGCCGCCGCTCGCGCTGCTACCCGTAGCGCTCCTCGGTCCACGGGTCGCCGTGCATGTGGTAGCCGTACATCTCCCAGAAGCCCGGGCGGTCGTCCGCCACGAACTCGATGCCCCGCACCCACTTCGCGCTCTTCCAGAAGTAGAGGTGCGGGATCACCCCGCGCAGCGGCCAGCCGTGCTCGGGGGTGAGCGGCTGCCCTCCGTGGCTGTGCGCGAACAGCACATCGTCGGCCAGCAGCTCGGCGAGCGGCACGTTCGTCGTGTAGCCGCCGTACGAGTGGAAGATGACGTGCCGCGCCTCCGGATTCGGGCGCACGAGCGTCGCAACGTCCCGGAACCGCACGCCCTCCCAGTCGTTGTCGAACTTGCTCCAGGTCGTCACGCAGTGGATGTCGTTGCGCGTGCGCACCTGCGGGAGCGCCATGAGCTCCTGCCAGGAGAGGCGGCGCTCCTCCTCGACGAGGCCGAATGCGCGGAACTCCCACGCCGAGAGGTCGATGCGGGGGATCGAGCCGTAGTGGAGCACCGGCCAGCCGTCGGTGAGCCGCTGCCCAGGTGGCAGCCGCCGACGGCCGTCGTCTCGCAGCTCACCGGCTCGCGGATCGCGTCGAAACAGCACCACGCTCGCGCCTGCCTTCTCGCCCCGTGCCGGATGGTCGTCGTCGCATCGATCGTACCATCGGCCCCCGGGCGCCCGGCGCAGACCGGAGCCCCCGGCTCCCCTAGGATCGGACGCATGCAGTCCGTTGCCCAACCGTCCGACGCGCCCGCGTCCAACGCGCCCGCCACGGTGCGCTCGCTCCCGTCGCGACTCGGTGCGGTGCTCCTCATCGGCGCGCTCGTCGTCGCGCTCGACCAGGCGACGAAGGCGCTCATCCGCGCGTGGCTCGCGCCCGCCGAGAGCTGGCCGCGCGGGTGGGAGCTCATCCGCATCTCGAACGTCGAGAACACCGGCGCCGCGTTCGGCATCCTCCAGGGGGCGGGCGGCTTCCTCGTCGTCACGAGCGTCGTCGCCGTGGTCGCGGTGCTCGCATTCCTCTTCTGGGCACCCCCGCACTCCCGCACCTATCGCGCCGCGCTCGCGCTGATCCTCGGCGGCGCCGTCGGCAACCTGATCGACCGCGTCACCCGCGGAAGCGTCACCGACTTCATCGACCCCACGCACTACCCGGCGTTCAACGTGGCGGACTCGTCGATCGTGATCGGCGTGGGGCTGCTCGTGCTGCTGAGCTTCCTCGACGACGGCTCCGGCCCGCCGGACCGGGCGGAGGACGGAGCGCCAGCCCCGTGACCGCGACGCGGACGTTCGACGTGGGCGAGCCCGATCGCCTGGACCGCGCGATCGTCGCGGCGATGCCCGAGCTCTCGCGCTCGCAGGTGCGGCGCCTGATCGAGGATGGGCAGGTCTCCGTCGACGGCCGCGTCGTCGAGCGCCCGGCGACCGCGGTCGGCTCGGGAGCGCGCGTCGCCGTGATCGAGCCGGTCGTCCCCGACCTGGACCTCCAGGCGCACGAGGTGCCGCTCGACATCCTCTACGAGGATGAGGAGACGCTCGTGCTCGACAAGCAGCCGGGGCTGGTCGTGCACCCGCGGCCGGGGATGAACGCGGTCACGCTGATCAACGCCGTGCGGGCGCGCTACCCCGAGGTGCGCGAGATCGACGAGAGCGACCGCGGGGGGATCGTGCACCGGCTCGACCGCGACACCTCGGGCGTGATCGCGCTCGCGAAGTCCGAGCCCGCGCAGTTCGCGATGAAGGAGCAATGGCGCCGTCGCGCGACGCTCAAGGTCTACTTGGCGATCGTGGAGGGCCGCGTCGAACCGGCCGAGGGGATCATCGACGCGCCGCTCGGCCCCGACCCAAACGACCCGTCGCGGCGCGCCGTGGTGGAGCGCGGGCAGTCGGCGCGCACGCAGTACCGCGTGCTCGAGCAGTATGGCGACGAGGCGGCGCTGCTTGAGGTCCGCATCTTCACCGGGCGCACGCACCAGATCCGCGTGCACATGGAGGCGATCGGGCACTCGATCGTGGCCGACCAGATGTACGGTCGGACCTCGGACGTGATCGAGCGGCAGGCGCTGCACGCGGCGCGGCTCGGGTTCACGCTCGCCTCCAACGGCGCCTGGCGGGAGTTCGAGGCGCCGCTCCCCGCAGACATGGCCGCGGCGATCGAGGAGCTGCGCGAGCGGCACGGGGTGGCACCCTCCGAGCGCGCCGCGGCGGGCGCGCGATGAGCCCCGGCGCGCGGCCGGTCCGCGTCCGCTACGCGCCGAGCCCCACCGGCGACCCGCACGTCGGCAACATCCGCACGGCGATCTGGGCGTGGCTCTTCGCTCGGCACACCGGCGGCACCTTCCTCGTGAGACTCGAGGACACCGACCAGACCCGCGAGGTGCCCGGGTCGCTCGAGCGCATCCTGGACGCGCTGCACTGGCTCGGCATCGACTGGGACGAGGGGCCGGACATCGGCGGCCCGCACGCGCCGTACATCCAGTCGCAGCGGCTGCCGGGGTACCGGGCCGCCGCCGAGCGCCTCCTCGAGACGCGCGCCGCCTACCGCTGCTTCTGCACCGCCGAACGGCTCGCGGAGATGCGGAAGGCGCAGCAGGCCGCGGGCGAGCCGCCCGGCTACGACGGACTCTGCCGCGCGCGTCCCGCCGAGGAGGCCGCCGCGCGCGCGGCCGCTGGCGAGGCGCACGTCGTGCGCTTCGCGATGCGCGACGAGGGGCGCACGGCGTTCGAGGACCTGCTGCGCGGCGAGATCACCGTCGAGAACCGCCACTTCGACGACTTCGTCATCCTGAAGTCGGACGGCTTCCCCACCTACCACCTCGCGCACGTCGTGGACGACGAGGTGATGGCGATCTCCCACATCACCCGGGGCGACGAGTGGCTGCCGTCGGCGCCGCGACACGTCCGCATCTTCGACGCGCTCGGCTACGAGCGGCCGGTCTTCGTGCACACGCCGGTCATCCTCGGCCCCGACGGCGGCAAGCTCTCGAAGCGACACGGAGCGAAGTCCGTCCTCGAGTACGCGGAGGACGGCTACGTGCCGGCCGCGCTGTTCAACTTCCTCGCGATCCTCGGCTGGGCGCTCGACGACAAGACCGAGCTGTTCACGCGCGAGCGGCTCGTGGAGGTGTTCGACATCGCGAAGGTGAGCGTGAACCCCGCGACGTTCGACACGCAGAAGCTCGAGTGGATGAACGGCGTCTACCTGCGCGAGATGCCCGAGGCGGAGTTGACGGCGCTCTTCGCGGAGCGGCTGGAGCGCGACCTCCCGCCGGCGGTACCGCGGCCGGTCGACCGGGAGCTCGTGCGCGCGCTCACCCCGCTCGTGCGGGAGCGCGTGAAGCTGCTCGGCGAGGTGACCGCGCTCGTCGACTTCTTCTTCGCGGACGACGTGCCGACGCCGGCGGCGGAGGAGTTCCTCGGGTCGAAGCGCTGGCGCGACGACGTCGCGGGCGCGGTCGCCGGGCTGGGGGCGAGCGCGGCGACCGTCGAGGGCGTGGCGACGTGGTCCGCCGCCGCGATCGAGGCGGCGATGCGCGCGACGGCCGAGCGCCTCGCCGTGCGCGCCGGAGACCTCTTCACGCTCTGCCGCGTGGCGGTGACGGGGAAGCGCGTCGCGCCGCCGCTCTTCGAGTCGATGGAGATCGTGGGGCGCGAGCCCGTGGTGCGCCGGCTGCGCGCGGCCGCGGAGGCGCTGCGCGCGACGGCCTGAGCGCCGGGGGTGAGGCCCCGGCGTTCGGCTCGCTTCGAGAGCACTGTGGCGGGCGCGCCCCGCGGACGCGCGGGCCTCGCGGGCTCCGCGCACACGAGGCGCACACGAGGGATGTGAACGGGTCAGGGCGTTCCCTCGTGACCCTGCGTGGCGCGCTTGTTAGGCTAGGCGGTGCCCGCTGGGGACTCGTCTAATGGTAGGACAGCGGACTCTGGATCCGTCAGTCGGGGTTCGAATCCCTGGTCCCCAGCCACTCTTTCTGAATCTACGGACCCCCGGTCGCCCGGTCGAAACCCGCTGACGGGGTGATCAATTCGGGCCATCTTGGGGCCATCTTCCGCTCTGAGCCAACCGCTCGAGTACGTCATGCGGCGTGGTGGATCGGCCTGTTCGTCGCCCATCGGGGTCACCGTAACCCGCTGAGCCAGACTCAGCGCGAGCGAGCTCTTCGCGGGTCGAACCTTCCCAGAGCCGCCCGAGAGGGCGACTCTGCCGCGTCGGCGGACCGTTCCTAGCAGACGTCGTGGACCTCGACTCGACGAGGCGCAAGCCGCGCCTGCCGACGCTTGCTACCGTCTGCTCACACCGAGTTCACACTCGCGAGAGGCCAACTGATGGCGCCCGACTCCTCGAACGCAGGCGTTCCACCGGAATTCGTCAAACTCGTGTCTGAGTGGCGTCGTCGCGGGTCTCCCCCGCAACAGGGAACCCTGTGGGTGCGGGAACGATGGATGGCCGCCTTCCCACGCTACGCCTCGATGCTCGCAGAGCTCCCTGAGCTCCTGGACCGCGGCGCGGTGAGAAGGGCTTGCAGCGACGCCGCCGCGAGTCCCGAGCGGGCGATCGCCGCGTTCCTCTCCGTGATGGCGTGGGGCTATGGGAAGAACGGGTACGGGCCTTGGCGCGCACAAAAGGCGACCGCGCCCCCGCTCGCGGCGGAGCATCTCCGCAGCGCGGTGGCCACGCTCAAGGAGAGTGGGCCGCCTGCTGGCTACGGTAGCCTTGCTGCCCACCGCCTGCCGCGTTTCGGCCCCGTGTTTGGGACCAAGTTCCTGGCCTTCTGCTCTCCCGAGTCCCACGAACCGGCGCTGATTCTGGACCGCCTCGTGGCTGACCAGTTGGAACGCCACGCGAGGGAAAGGATGAACGTGAACGTATGGAGCGTGAAAACCTACGAGCGATACCTGCGACTGATGTACGACTGGGCCAGCAAACTGCAGCTGGAGCCCGAGGCGCTGGAGCTATGTATCTTCTCGGCGGAGGCGCGGCGTCTCGGCAACCAGTTTGCATGAAACCCGGTTCCGCATGGCGCAATCCCCGCAGCGCAGCGCCCGACGGTAGCCGATCGGGATCGTCTACCCCGCTGCTTCAGGTTCTACCGGAGTGGCCGGACCCCCTTCGCGCGTCCACTGCTTATGAGAGTCCAGCCAGTTGATCCGCCTCCCAGCGCCCGGCGTAGGTAGCCGGGGCGAGCCAGCCCAGGCTGCTGTGCGGACGCCTCGTGTTGTACTCGATCCGCCAGTCCTCGATGACGACCTGCGCCTCGAGTCGCGTGTCGAACTGCTCCACCGCGAGCAGCTCGTCGCGTAGCCGGCTCCCGAACGACTCGACGAACGGGTTCTCCCAGGGCGCCCCCGGGTCGATGTGGCTCGTGCCCGTGCCCGCGAAGCGGCACCAGTCCCGCAGCGCGTGGGCCGTGAGCTCGGGCCCGTTGTCCATCCGGATGTACGCCGGCGCCGTCCCACGCTCCGCGGTGATCTGCTCCAGGGTCCCGACGGTGGTGTCGGCGTCCCAGGTAGTGGTGTAGGGCGCCTCGGCTTACGGCCGCCCCGGGCACATCCCGTCGAGCGTGAACGTGCCGGCGGTCGCGCTCGTCGACCCGGAGACGCACGCGTACCTGCCCGCAGAGAAGCTGCGCGAGCACTTCGCGGGCGCGGGCGCCGCCGGCGCCGAGCGGGTGATCACCTACTGCGGCGGCGGCATCGCCGCCTCGAGCGACGCCTTCGTCCTCACGCTCCTCGGCCACGAGAACGTCGCGGTCTACGACGCCTCGCTCTCCGAGTGGGCCGCCGACCCGGCGCTCCCGCTCGGGGTCGGCTAGCGACGAGCGCATCGGCAGCCCGGCGCGCACCTGCGCGCGCACTGGAGGGCCGTGCGCGCCGGGCTGTTCGAGACGATCGCGAAGCTCGGCGACGCCGACCTCGACCGGCCGTTCGCAGGGGCGTGGACGGTGCGCGCGCTCCTTCTCCACATCGCGCACGAGGAGCGCGGCGAGATCGGCTACGGCATCGCCAGGACGCTCGACGCGTTCCCGCAGCCGTACGAAGCCGCGGCCTACCACGACCTCGCCGCGATCCGGGCGCTCCTCTACGACGTGCACGCCGGAACCACCCGCGCGATCGAGCGCTTCGACGACGGCGCGTCGAGGGTCCGAACCTCGCGTACAAGACCGCGCACAAGAGCGGCTACTTCCCGACCGCGCCGCGCGACACGCTGCAGGACCTGCGCACGGAGATGGTGCGCAATGCAGCGCGCGGGCATCGCCGTCGAGGTGCACCCCCACGAGGTCGCGACGGCCGGGCAGTGCGAGATCGACATGCGCTTCGACTCGCTCACGCGCATGGCCGACAAGGTGATGCTCTACAAGTACATCGTGCGCAACGTCGCGCGACGCGCCGGCAAGGCCGCGACGTTCACGCCGAAGCCGATCTTCGAGGACAACCGGAGCGGCATGCACGTGCATCAGTCGCTCTGGCGCGGCGACTCGAACCTCTTCTACAACCCGAACGGTGACGCGCTGCTCTCCGACATGGCGAAGCACGACATCGGCGGCCTCGCGAAGCACGCCTCCGCGCTGATGGCGTTCTGCGCGCCGACGACGAACGGCTACAAGCGGCTCGTGTCCGGCTTCGAGGCGCCCACGGCGCTCGTCTACAGCGCGCGCAACCGCAGCGCCGCGATTCGCATCCCCATGTACAGCAGCAGCCCGCGCGCACGGCGCCTCGAGTTCCGCCCGCCCGACCCGACGGCGAACCCGTACCTCGCGTTCGGCGCGCTGCTGATGGCCGGCCTGGACGGCGTGCAGAACAAGCACGACCCGGGCCAGCCCCTCGACGACCTCGACATCTACGAGCTCGACCTCATCGAGCGCGGGGTGCCCCAGGTCCCAGGATCGCTGGACGCGGCGCTCGACGCGCTCCAGGCGGACTGCGAGTTCCTCTGCCGCGGCGGGGTGTTCAACCAGGACTTGATCGACACCTGGATCAACTGGAAGCGCAGGGAAGAGATCGACGAGGTGCGGATCCGCCCGCACCCGCACGAGTTCTTCATGTACTTCGACGCGTAGGCTGGATCCGAGGAAGCGGCTGAGGCAGTTCAGGGCGGGAGAAGCGAGCGGGGTCGCATGCGCAAGCGAAGGCGCGCGTTCGGCGACTCGCGTGGGCGGCCTGCCGAGCCCGGCGCGCACCCGCCGCGGCTCGGAGCGCCGCCGGTGAGCCTCGCGCAGCGGCTCTACTGGGTGCGGTGGCGGGACGAGCACGGCCGGCTCGCCGCGCCCGCGTGCCGGCGCTTCGCGATCAGCCGCGAGACGCTGAACGGGCTCGTGGGGCGCTACGCGCGGCTGGTCGGGATCGACCCCGTCGCGCTGGCCGACAGGCCGCTCACGGCGGACGAGGCGGTGGCGATCGCCGAGGCGATCCTGCGCGCGGCGCGGCGCGGGGCTTGAGCGGGGGCGTTCCGGCGTGCGCACCCGGTTCGC
>VGNK01000065.1 GCA_016866055.1 Chloroflexota bacterium
CCCCTGCGGGGGGGGCGGCGCGCTCATCGACACGCCGGGGCTGCGCTCGCTCGGGCTGTGGGACGCGGAGGCCGCCGTCGCCCGCGTCTACGCGGACGTCGAGGCGCTTGCCGCCGCCTGCCGCTTCCGCGACTGCGCGCACGAGAGCGAGCCCGGCTACGCCGTGCGCGCGGCGATCGAGGAGGGACGGCTTCCGGCGTCGCGGCTGGCCGGCTACCGCAAGCTCGGCCGCGAGGCCGAGCTCGAGGAGCGCCGCCGCGACCCGCGCGCGCAGGCGGAGGAGCAGCGCGGCCTGCGCGCGCGCTGGCGCGGCTACCGCGCACGCAGCCGCTCGAGCGCGAAGGGACGCTGGCGCGACGACGCGTGAGTGGGTGTCGCCCCGCCGCTAGTCGCGCCGGCGATCCTCGAGCTCGACGCACTCGCCGTCCTCGACGGCGAAGACGCGCGTCGCGACGCGGTCGACGATGCCGGGGTCGTGGCTCGCGCAGAGGATCGTGCCGTCGAACGCCTCGAGCGCCTCGAGCAGCTTGCGGCGTGTCGTCACGTCGAGGTGGTTCGTCGGCTCGTCGAGCAGCAGCACGTTCGACGGCTGGATGAGGAACTTTGCGAGCGCGACGCGGCTGCGCTCGCCGCCCGAGAGCACCGAGACGCGCTTGAAGACGTCGTCGCCGGTGAAGAGGAAGCGTCCGAGCACCCCGCGCAGCTCGCCGTCCGGCGTCTCAGGAGGGGCGGCGGTGCGCACCTCCTCGAGCACGGTGCGCGAGCGCTCGAGCGCCTCGTCCTGGTGCTGGTCGTAGTAGCCGAGCCGCGCGCGCGGCGCCCATTCGACCTCGCCCTCGAGCGGCGCGATCTGCCCCGCGAGGATGCGCAGCAGCGTGCTCTTGCCGCCCCCGTTCGGCCCGATCAGCACGACCTTCTGGCCGCGCTCGACATGGAGGTTCACGTCGAGCAGCACCGGGGGGCCGTCCCCGTACGCGTGCCCGAGGCGCGAGACGAGCAGCACGTCGCGCTCCGTGCGGCCCGACGACTCCAGCCGGAAGCTCACCTCGCGCTCGCCGCGCACGCGCTCCACGCGCTCGACGCGCGCGACGGCCTTCTCGCGGCTCTTCACGGCCGCCGCCTTCGTCGCCTTCGCGCGGAAGCGCTCGATGAAGCGCTGCTGGCGCGCGAGCTCGCGCTCCTGGCGCGCGGCGGCCTGCTCGCGCGCGTGGATCTGCTCGGCCTTCTGGCGCTGGTAGTCGGTGTAGCCGCCGGCGTAGCTCGTGGCCTGCGCGTCGCGCAGCTCGATGATGCGGCCGGCGACGCGGTCGAGGAACTCGCCGTCGTGGGTGACGACGAGCACCGTCCCCGGGTAGTCGAGCAACTCCTCGGCGAGCCAGTCGCGCGCGGCGGCGTCGAGGTGGTTCGTCGGCTCGTCGAGCAGCGCGTGCGGCGGGCGGTGCACGAGCACCTTGGCGAGCGCGATGCGCATCTGCCAGCCGCCGGAGAACTCCCCGCAGGGCCGGTCGCGGTCGCTCGGCGCGAAGCCGAGCCCGGCGAGCACGCGCCCGACGCGCTTCTCGATGCGATAGCCGTCGAGCGCCTCGAAGCGCTCGAAGAGCCGGCCCTGGCGATCGATCAGCGCGTCGAGGTCGGCGTCCGGGCGCTCGAGCGCCGCGGCGACGGAGTTGAGTTCGCCCTGCACCGCGATCGCCTCGGGGAACGCCGTCCACATCTCGTCGGCCAGCGTGCGCGCGTCGTCGACGGCCGCCTCCTGGCGAAGGAAGGCGAGCGCGCCGCCCCGATGGCCGGCGCGGCCGTGGTCGGGCGTCTCCGAGCCCGCGATGAGCCGCAACAGCGTCGACTTGCCGCTCCCGTTCGCGCCGACGAGCCCGACGCGCTCGCCGTCGCCGATCGAGAACGTCACGCCCTCGAGCACGGTCTCGGCGCCGAACGCCTTCGTGAGGTCCTCCGCGTAGATCATCGCGAGCTCAGGTTACGAGCGCGGCGGGACGCCCGCATCCGCGCGACCCCCTCACGCGGCGCGCCGCGGCGTCGCTACGATCGCCCCGCGATGGACCGCGACCGCCGCCTCGTCGAGGAGACCGCGATCGCCTTCACCGTGATGCTCGCGATCGCGGTGATCGTGGCCGCGCTGTTCTGGGCGCTCACCGGGATCTCGCCCTGGCCCTACGTGGTGCTCGCGGAGGTCGCCGGGGTCGGCTGGGGCACCGCGATGCTCGCGCTGAGCTCGCCCGCGCGCCGCCGCTGACGCCGCCGGCGCTGCACGGCGCGCGCATCACATCCGAGAATCACAGCGGGGGACGCGCGGGGTGGGTACGCCTCGCGCGGCTCGCCTATGGTCGCGCCGAAGCGCGACGCCCGGCGCGAGCCGGCGTGACGCGAGTGTGCGGCGGGGATCGAGGGGACCAGCCGCCCCCCGCGACGCGGGCAACGTAGAGACGAGGCCGGATGCTCTACCCGCTTGCGGAGATGCAGCGCGCCAGCTGGCTTCCGCTGCGCGCCGCCCTGTTCGCCACGAAGACGATCTCCGATTCGCTCGCCCCGCCGCTCGCCGAGCTGCCGTTCGTCCGCGCGTAGTTCGCCGCGTGCGAGGTCACCGAGCGCCTCACGCGCCACTGAGGCCGGCCGGTCTTCGGGATCGAGGAGGCGGTCGTCGACGGGCGGCGCATCGCCGTGCGCGCCGAGAGCGTGTGGGAGCGGCCGTTCTGCTCGCTCACGCACTTCGCGCGCGAGGCGGCGGCCGACCACCCGCGCGTGCTCGTCGTCACACCGCTCTCCGGGCACTTCGCGACGCTGCTCCGCGACACCGTCGACGCGTTGCTCCCCGAGCACGACGTCTACATCACGGAGTGGGCGAACGCGCGCGACGTGCCCCGCGACCACGGACGCTTCGACCTCGACGACTACGTCGACGACGTGCGCGCCATGCTCCGGCACCTCGGACCCGACACCCACGTGCTCGCGGTCTGCCAGCCGGTCGTGCCGGTGCTCGCCGCGGTCTTGCTGATGGCGGCGGACGACGACCCCGCGCAGCCGCGGTCGATGACGCTGATGGCGGGGCCCGTCGACACGCGCGTGAGCCCGACCGCGGTGAACGAGTTCGCGGTGAGGCGCCCGCTCTCCTGGTTCGAGCGCTACGTGGTGACGACGGTGCCGGCGCGCTACCCGGGGCGCGGGCGGCGGGTCTACCCGGGCTTCGCGCAGCTCGGCGCGTTCATGGGGATGAACCCGGACCGCCACCTGGAGGCACACATCCGCCTCGCGCACGACCTCGTCGACGGCGATCTGGGCGGGGTGGACCGCCACCGGCGCTTCTACGACGAGTACCTCGCGGTGATGGACATGACCGCCGAGTACTACCTGCAGACGGTCGACGTCGTCTTCCAGCGCTTCGCGCTGCCGCGGGGCGAGTACCTCTCGCGCGGGCGGCTCGTGGAGTCGGCGGCGATCCGGCGGACGGCGCTGATGACGATCGAGGGCGCGCGCGACGACATCACCGGCCTCGGCCAGACGCGCGCCGCACACGACCTCTGCTCCGGGGGTCCCGGAGGCGTGGCGCGCGCACCACGAGCAGCCCGAGGTGGGCCACTTCGGGGTGTTCTCCGGTCACCGCTGGTGCGAGGAGGTGCTCCCGCGCTTCCGCGAGTTCGTGCGGCGGCACGACGGGCGGTAGCGGCGGGCGGGCGCGTCCCGGCACCGCTGGCCCGGAGAGGTCGGCTCTACGCGGTCGCGGAGCCTCCCGCCTCCGAATTTCGCCTCTTCCCGGCCGGGCACTACGTCGCGATCTTCGCGCAGCCGGACGGGAGCGGGCGCTCGGTGTGGATCGGCGCCGACGGGCGCATCGTGCGGATCGCGGCGGGCTGCGGGACGCAGCCGGCCTCGTTCACGCGCGTGGGCGACCCGCCGATGAAGTTCGCGCTGCGCCCGGTGGTGCCGGAGCCGCTCGACCCGCCCTCGCCGTAGCGCGCAGAGCGGTGGGGCGCCCCGCGGTGCCTCCGGCGGCGGCGTGCCTCCGCGCCGCGGCGTTAACCTCGGGTTTACCGTCGACACCGACCCTCTAGCCGTGAGGCGAACGGAACGAGCCAGCACGTCCGGCCCGACGCCAGCCGCGACGCGACGAGCGGCGCGCGCGTGAGGCGGGTGAGCCTCGCCGCGGTCGCCGCCCTCGCGGGAGTCGTCGCCGTCCTTGCCGTTGCCTGCGACGGATCCCGCGGCCCCGGCGCGCTGCCCCGCTCGCCGGATCTCCCGCCGCCGCCCAACCAGCAGCAGCTCCGGCCGCTCAAGGGCGAGATCATCATCGACGGCTCGAGCACGGTCTTCCCCGTCACGCAGGCCGCGGCCGAGGAGTTCCGCCGCTACGCCCCCGACGTGCGCATCAGCGTCGGTATCTCGGGGACCGGCGGCGGCTTCAAGAAGTTCTGCGCGGGCGAGACCGACGTGCAGGACGCCTCGCGGCCGATCCGCGACACCGAGATCGAGGCCTGCGCGCAGAGGGGGATCGAGTTCATCGAGGTGCCCGTCGCCTTCGACGGCATCGCCGTCGTCGCCTCGCCGCGCAACGCGTTCCTGACGTGCCTCACCACCCCGGAGCTGAAGACGCTCTGGCGGCCGGAGGCGCAGGGCAAGGTCACGCGCTGGAAGCAGGTGCGCGCCTCGTTCCCCGACCAGCCGATCAAGCTCTTCGGTCCCGGGACGGACTCCGGGACGTTCGACTACTTCACGGACGCCATCAACCAGAAGGAGAAGGCGAGCCGCGGCGACTTCCAGGCGAGCGAGGACGACAACGTGCTCGTCCAGGGGGTGGCCAACGATCCGACCGCGCTCGGCTACTTCGGCTTCGCGTACTACGCCGAGAACGTCGGGAAGCTGAAGCTTCTCGCGGTCGACGGCGGGCACGGGTGCGTGGAGCCGTCGTTCGAGACGATCGCGAACTCCACCTACCAGCCGCTCAGCCGGCCGCTGTTCATCTACGTGCGCAGGACCGCCGCGGAACGGGCCGAGGTGAGGGCGTTCGTCGAGTTCTACCTCAGCAAGTCGTTCACGCCCGTCATCTCCACACGCGAGGTCGGCTACGTCCAGCTCGCTGACCCGATCTATGTGGCGCTGACGAAGCGCTTCCGGGCGATGAGGACGGGCACGCTCTGGCCGCAGGGGATCGAGATCGGCGCGACGCTCGACCGCTACCTGCAGTAGACCGCCACCTGCAGTACAAGGGAGCGCGCGCGGCGAGGGGGAGGCATGCAGCAGGCGCCGACGGCGGGGGAGCTCCCCAAGCTGCTCCGCCGCGACCGAATGCGAGACCTGCGCGAGCGGGCGATCGGGGCGGCGCTCCTGACGGCAGCCGCGGTGGGCGCGCTCACCACTGCCGGCATCATCCTCTCGCTCGCCGGCGAGACGATCCGCTTCTTCGGACAGGTACCGATCGTCGACTTCTTCACCGAGACCGAATGGACGCCGCTCTTCTCGATCCAGAAGTTCGGCGTCTGGCCGCTGGTCTCGGCGACGGTGCTGACCTCGGCGATCGCGCTGCTACTCGCGGTGCCCGTGGGTCTGATCGCCGCGATCTACCTGAGCGAGTTCGCAACGCTGCACGTGCGGTCGCTCTTCAAGCCGATGCTCGAAGTGCTCGCCGGCGTGCCCACGGTGGTCTACGGTTTTTTCGCGCTCACCGTCATCACGCCGTTCCTGCAGGGGTTCGTCCCGGGCCTGAGCACGTTCAACGCGCTCTCGGCGGGCTTCGTGATGGGGGTGATGATCATCCCGCTCGTCGCCTCGCTCAGCGAGGACGCGCTCTCTGCGGTGCCGGTGAGCCTTCGCGAGGGCGCCTACGCGATGGGAGCGACGCGCTTCGAAGTCGCCACCCGCGTGGTCTTCCCCGCCGCGATCTCCGGCGTGATCGCCTCGATCATCCTCGCGCTCTCCCGCGCGGTCGGCGAGACGATGATCGTGGCGATCGCCGCGGGCATGAACCCGATCCTGTCGTTCGACCCGCGCGTGCCGATCGAGACGATGACGGCGTACATCGTGCAGATCTCGCTCGGCGACACCCCGTACGGCTCGCTCTCCTACCTCACGATCTTCGCGGTCGGCTCGACCCTCTTCTTCATGACCTTCCTCATGAACGTGCTGAGCTTCTGGGTCGTGCGGCGCTTCCGTGAGGTGTACGACTGATGGCGGCCGAGACGCCCGCGCTGCCTGGCGCCGAGCTCTTCCACCCGCGGGTGCGGCTGCGCAAAGGGCTCGGCTCCGCGTTCCTCGTCCTCGGCGTCGCGTCCGTGGTGTTCGGCCTCGCGATGCTCGCCTTCCTCGTCTTCGACGTCGTCGAGCGCGCGATCCCCTGGCTCCGGGTCGAGTTCCTCACGCAGTTCGACTCGCGCTTCTCCGACCGCGCCGGGATCAAGGCGGGGCTCTACGGCACCGCCTACATGATGTTCTTCACGATCCTGATCTCGTTCCCGCTCGGGGTGATGTCCGCGATCTACCTGGAGGAGTACGCACGCGACTCCTGGCCGAAGACCGTGATCCAGATCAACATCGCGAACCTCGCCGGGGTTCCGTCGATCGTCTACGGGCTGCTCGGGCTCACCGTGTTCGTGCGCTGGATGGCGCTCGGGCGCAGCGTGCTCGCCGGCGCGCTCACGATGGCGCTGCTCGTGCTCCCGATCATCATCGTGGCCACGCAGGAGGCGCTGCGCGCCGTCCCCTCGAGCATCCGCGACGCCTCCTACGGCGTCGGCGCCACCCGCTGGCAGACGATCTGGCACCACGTGCTGCCTCAGGCGCTCCCGGGGATCCTCACCGGCAACATCCTCGCCGCCTCGCGTGCGATCGGCGAGACGGCGCCGCTCATCACGATCGGTGCGCTCACGTTCGTCCCGTTCACGCCGCAGAGCCCGCTCGATCGCTTCACCGCCCTCCCCATCCAGATCTTCAACTGGACCTCGAAGCCGCAGGCCGAGTTCCACGACCTAGCCGCGGCGGCGATCCTCACGCTGCTGGTCGTGCTGCTGACGATGAACTCACTGGCGATCCTGCTGCGCAACCGCGCCGTCCGGCGTCGCGCTGGGTAGGGGGCACGCTAAGGTGCACCACGTGACCGAAGAGACCATCGAGCCTCGCGTGGCCGCCGGGTCCTCCCACCCACCCCGCGTCCGCGTCGGTATTCCCGCGCCGGCGGTCGACGAGCCGATCGAGCACCCCGCGATCGAGGTGCGCAAGCTCAGCCTCTGGTACGGCCCCAAGCGCGCGCTCGGCGAGATCGACCTCAAGATCGCCGCCAAAAAGATCACCTCGCTCATCGGGCCCTCGGGCTGCGGGAAGAGCACGCTGCTGCGCTCGATCAACCGAATGAACGAGCTCATCCCACGCGTGCGCACCGAGGGCGAGGTGATCGTCGACGGCGTGAACATCTACGACCGGCGCGTCGACCCCGTCGTCGTGCGGCGCTCGATCGGGATGGTCTTCCAGAAGCCGAACCCGTTCCCGAAGACGATCTACGAGAACGTCGCCTTCGGCGCGCGCATCAACGGGTACGGCGGCTCGATGGACGAGCTCGTCGAGCGCTCGCTGCGCCAGGCCGCGCTCTGGGACGAGGTGAAGGACGACCTCAAGAAGAAGTCGGGCCTCGCCCTCTCCGGCGGCCAGCAGCAGCGCCTGTGCATTGCGCGCGCGCTCGCCACGAGCCCGGACGTGATCCTCATGGATGAGCCCTGCTCGGCGCTCGACCCGATCGCGACGCAGCGCATCGAGGACCTGATGGTCGAGCTCGCGCGCGAGTACACGATCGTGATCGTCACGCACAACATGCAGCAGGCCGCGCGCGTCGCCGACCGCACCGCGTTCATGCTCGCCGGCGACGACCTGGTCGGGCGGCTCGTCGAGTACGGGCTCACCGACCAGATCTTCACGAGCCCTCGCGACTCCCGCACCGAGGCCTACATCACCGGCCGCTTCGGCTAACGCCGCCACCGTGGCCCGCCGCCAGCCGCAGCGCGCGCTCGAGGGGCTCGAGGCGGAGGTGCGCGAGCTCGGCGCCGCCGTCGACCGCCAGGTCGAGCGCGCGACGACCGCGCTGCTCACGCGCGACCTCCCGCTCGCGCAGGCGGTGATCCGCGACGACGGCGAGCTCAACCGCGCGCGCTACCACGTGGACCAGCTCTGCCTCGGACTGCTCGCACAGCACGCGCCGCTCGCGACCGACCTGCGGCTCGTGCTCTCGGTCGCCTCGATCGCGAGCGACCTCGAGCGCGACGCGCTGCGCGCCTACCGCGTCGGGGACGAGGATGACGCGGTCGACCGGCTGCACGACGACGCCTACCGCGCGGGTCGCGCGCATGGTGCGCGACCGCGCGAGCGTGGAGGCCTGCACGCGGCTGCTCTGGGTCGCGCACAATCTCGAGCGCATCGCCGACCGCGCGACGAACATCGCGGAGCGCGTGGTCTTCCTGGTGAGCGGCGAGCTGCCGCAGATGAACGCCTCGAGCGACTGAGGCGGCTCGACTCGACGGCGGAGAGGCTGCAGGACGGCATGGTGCGCGCGCCGCGCGGGGGGGGCGCCGTCAGTGCGCGGCGGTCGCCGCCAGCTCGAACTGCGGCTTCGTGCGGATCGCGAGCGCCAGCCCGATCGCCGAGTAGGCCGTCACGAGCAGGTACGCCGCGCGCCAGCCATCGATGAAGGCGGCGCCGGCGCCCGGGGTGCCGGCGATCCGGCTGAGCGGGATGTCGAAGCCGTTGGCCGCCATCACCGCCACCACGACGCCGGAGGCGATCGCCTGCCCGGTCACGTTGCCGACGTTGCGCGTGAGGTTCGTGAACGCGCCAACCACGCCGAGCGCGGAGGCCGGCACCGAGCCCATGATCACGCTGTTGTTGGGGACGTTCCACAGCCCCATCCCGAGGCCGTTCACCAGCAGCAGCGCCATCACCACCGTGATCGGCGTCTCGGCCGTGAGGAACGCCATCGGCAGCGAGGTGCCGACGAAGACCGCGAGCCCGGCGACCGAGAACGGCCGCGACCCGAAGCGGTCCGAGAGCCGTCCCGCAGCCTGCGCCGCGATGCCCATGCCGAGCGAGGTGAGGAAGAGCACACCGCCGGCGGCCGCCTCCTCCAACCCGCGCAGGCTGATCAGGTAGATCGGCATCAGGAAGCGGGTCGCGGTCGCCGCCATGAAGCCGAGCAGGCGCGCCGCGACCGCGAGGCTGAACACCTCGTTGCGGAAGAGCCTCAGCTCGAGCATCGGCGAACGCGAGCGCATCTCCCAGCTCACGAACACGGCGAGCAGCACGGCCACCGTCGCGAGGCTCCCGAGGATCGCAGGAGAGATCCACGGATCGCGACGCGGGTTGTTGATCGCGATCACGAGCAGCACAATCGCGATCGCCGACAGCACCGCGCCGCCCCAGTCGAAGGGCGGCCGGTTCGCGGCCCGTCGCGGCTGCATCGTCTCGTTGTCGAGGATCAGGTAGCCCGCGACGAACGCGATCGACATCGGCACGACGAGCATCAGGAAGAGCGCCTGCCATGGCAGCACCTGCAGCACAAGCCCGCCTACGATCGGCCCCGACGAGCCGCCGATCGCAACCGCCGTCGTCTGGCTCCCAATCGCCAGCCCCCGCTCGCGCGTCGGGAAGATCGCAACGACCATCGCGGTCCCGACTGACTGTGCCATCGCGCTGCCGCACGCCATCACGACGCGTGCCGCGATGAGCAGCCCGAAGGTCGGCGCGAGCGCGGTGAAGAGCGCGCCGACCGCGAAGAGCATGAGCCCCGTGAGGTGGATGCGCTTCCAGCCGACGATGTCGGCGAGCCGCCCCATGGGCATCATCAGCGCGCTGATCGTGAGCGCCTCCGCGATCACGACCCATGTGACCGCGCGCAGCGTCATCCCGAAGTCGTCGGCGATCGCCGCGAGCGCGACGAACACCATCGACATGCTCATGACCATCGTCACGAACGAGATCGCGATCGCGCCGAAGGCCTGCCACTTGCGGGCGTAGTCGGGCTCCGGCTCGGGCTCGAGCGCGGCGGGGGGCGACGGGGGACGGGGGAGGATGGGGGTCGTCAACGCGCCGCACCCGCGGCGCCGACGATCGCGGGCGCCGGCGTCGTCATCCGCGTGGTCCGCGTCATCCGCGAGCCTGATCCCTCTCCGCGGGGGCGGCCGGCGCGGCGGCCTTCGACGGTGCTGAAGGTGCCAGAGCGTGTCGGCCGTCGAATGATACGCTGCGGCCTCTGAACGGGCCTCCCGGCTGGAGCACACCGTGCGTATCACCACGGAGCGCCTGGTCCTGCGCGAGTTCTCGATCCGACGATGTGCCCGACGTGATCGCCTACCAGCGCGAACCGCTCTCCCTGCGGTACTACCCGGAGTCCTGGGCAAACCGCGCCGACGACGAGATCTGCGCGTTCGTGCAGCGGCAGATCGACGACCAGGCGGGGGCACCGCGTCCCCGCTTCCAGCTCGCGATCACGCTCGCAGAGAGCGGCGCGCTGATCGACAACTGCGGGATCCGGATCAAGCCCGGCGGGCCCGGCGAGATCCGCGGCCACCCGCTCGGGCCGGCCAACGCGTGGGAGGCGGACATCGGCTACGAGCTCGCGCCCGCGCACTGGGGCCGGGGCTACGCGACCGAGGCCGCGCGCGCGATCGTGGCGTTCGGCTTTCGAGAGCTCGGGCTGCATCGGATCTCCGCGACGTGCATCGCGGACAATGAGGGCTCCGCGCGCGTGCTGAAGCGGGCCGGGCTCCGCCTCGAGGGGCGGCTGCGCGAGAACGAGCACTTCCGCGGCCGCTGGTGGGACACGCTCGTGTACGCGGTGCTCGCGCACGAGTGGGAGGCCGCCCCGCTCCGAGGCGAGCGGCCGGCGTGAGCCAGTTGAGCCGGCACGTGCGCGACTCGGGCCGCTCGCCGAGATCCGCTCAGCGGCTCCCCGCCCGCAGCACCGCGCGCCCGGAGACCACGTCGTCGAGCGTGCCGGTGATCCCGGCCGCCACGAGCGCCTCGTACTCCTCGTCGCCGATCCCGAGCTCCGCGGCGAGCACCTCGCGGCTGTGCTGCCCCACGCACGGCGACCCCCTCACCGGCGACGAGGGGGCCGCCGAGAACCGCCACGGCCGCCCCGGGAGCCAGGTCGGGCCCGTCTCAGGGTGGTCGACGCGCGTGACGAAGCCCGCCGCCGCGAAGTGCGGGTCGGGGCGCGAGTAGATCTCGTAGAACGGCGTGACGCGCGCGGCGGCGACGCCGATCGCGCCGAGCGCCGCCTCCGCCTCCGCCGCGTCTCGGTGCACGCTCCACGCCTCGAGCAGCGTGTCGAGCGCATCCTCGTTCGCCTTGCGCGCCGCCATCGTCGCGAAGCGCGCCTCCGCGAGCCGCGGGTCGCCGAGGTGCGCGGCGAGCGCGCGCCACGCCTCCTCGCTCTCGGCCGCGATCGCGAGCCACTCTCCCCCGCGCGCGGGGTAGTGCCCGTGCGGCGCGACCCGCGGGTGGCGGTTCCCGCGCGGCCCCGGCACGCGCCCGGTCGCGTCGAGCTCGACGATCGCGTCCCCGCAGACCGCGGTCACCGCCTCCTGCATCGAGAGGTCGATCCGCTGCGGCTCGCCGGTGCGGTCGCGGTGCGCGAGCGCCGCGACCACGGTCGCCGCGAAGAAGTAGCCCGAGACCGGGTCGGGGTAGAGCCCGCCCGTGTTCATCCCGCGATCGCCCTCGTAGCCGTGCAGTGACGAGAGGCCGGACATCGGCTCGGTGGTCGCGCCGTTCCCGGGGTACTCGCGGTACGGTCCGTCCGCGCCGTACGCGGAGATCGACGCCCAGATCATCCCCGGGCGCAGCTCGTGCAGACGCTCGAGCGTCACCCCCCACGACGGCATCACCGTCGGGCGGAAGTTCTCGGCGATCACGTCGAAGCGCGGCACGAGCCGCCAGAACAGATCGCGGCCGCGCTCCTCCGTGAGGTCGAGCGCGATCTCGCGCTTGTTGAGGTTCACGGCGTTGTAGAGGCCCTGCGTGTTCCCGGGGTGCTGCACGCGCGCCGGATCGGCGATCCCCCTCGGGACGCGGCTGCGCACGCGACGCCAGACGTCGACGCGATGCAGCGCGCCGAGCTGCACGATGTCGGCGCCGAGCAGCGCGAGCAGCTCGGTGCCGAACGTGCCCGACCACGCCTGCGCGAGGCTCAGCACGCGCACCCCGCTGAGCGGCCCCTCCGCCAGCGCGCGCGGCGTGACCGAGCCGGAGCCGGCGGGCGGCGACAGCGCCGCGCTCGAGCCGG
>VGNK01000066.1 GCA_016866055.1 Chloroflexota bacterium
CGCCTGCCTCAGCGCGAAACCGATCTGTTCCTCCGTGTACCGGCGCCTGGGCATGGGCCTCTCCCTCCTCGGTGAGAGTGCCCGAAAACTCGCATTGCCGGTGGATCAGGATCCGGGGGCAAGACCAACCACGACGCTGTGGGTGAGGAGGGCGCAGACGGTGGAGGGACGCGGGCACACACCAGAGCAGGTCGTGCGGAAGCTCCGGGAGGCGGAGCGGCTGCTGGCCGCGGGGACCACGCTGCCCGAGGTGACGAAGCAGCTCGAGATCTCGGAGCAGACCTATCACCGCTGGCGCGCGCAGTACGGCGGGATGCGCGCAGGCGACGTGCCACCGACCTGCGCCACGTCAACGCCGGCGCGCTCAGCGCTCGACTGGTGTGTCCGGCTGACTGGACCACTGCGCGAACGAGCCCGCGTATGTCTGCCCGCGGTCGTAGCCCAGCACTCGCAGCACGAAACCACCGAGCGCTCCCCGCGCACCTCCGTTGCAGTAGCTGGCCACCTGCTTGTCTGGCGTGATGCCCTGCGCCTCCAAGAGCTGCCGGAGCTCCGCGGCCGGCTTCAGCGTCCGGCTCTCCGGGTCGAGCAACTCTGTCCACTCGAGATGTGCAGCCCCGGGAATGCGCCCCGGGCGAGGCGGTGAGCGGAAGCCGGCCTCTTCGCCGGTGTATTCATCCTCCGAGCGAGTATCCCAGAACACGAAATCAGCGTCGCCCACGCCGGCCTTCGCCTGATCGAGCGAGCAGTAGACGGCTTCGACGGGACGTGCCACGTATCTGACCGCTGGCCACTGCGGGGTCTGCGTCTCAAGCGGCCGGCCCTCGGCGAGCCACTTCGTGACGCCACCGTCGAGGATGCGCACACCGGCGTGGCCGTAATAGAGGAAGGTCCACGCGACCATCCCCATGCGCTGGCTCGGCGTGTCGTAAACGACGACGGTGGTGTCGTTGCCGATGCCAAGCTCGCCGACCAGTCGCGCCCATTCCGCAGGCGAGCCCATGTCGCCGTTCTCGGCACGCGGGATGTTGTGACCGAACCCATCCAGGTGGACAGCGCCCGCGATGTGCCCCGCGGCGTACTGCTCGGCACTCCGCGCGTCCACGACGCGGACGCGTAGGTCAGTCAACCGTTCCGCGAGCCAGCCACTGTCCGCAAGGAGTTCCGGCCGCGCGTACGCGCGCTCGAAGATCGGAGTGAGCACCATTCCTTCAGTTCCTTCTCTTGGGCAGTCGACTGCCCACATGCCGAGGGAGTCGGCGGACGAGCAGGCGCTGCTGGCGCGCATCGTGGCGCTGGCCACGCGCTTCGGACGCTACGGCTACCGCCGCATCACCGCGCTGCTCAGACACGAGCGCTGGCGCCTGGAGTACAACCACCTGCGCCCGCACAGCTCGCTCGGGTACCGGCCACCAGCACCCGAGGCCATCGAACCGAACTGGCTGGAGATCGCCGCCGGACTAACTCATCAGGTGGTACGTAACGCGGGGGCAGGTCAACGGAACACGTACGCCCGGTGGCAACCGGCCTGAGGTTCTCGCTCTACCCCGGCACGGCGCGGCTCGCGCAGTCGCCCGGCGATCCCTCACCCACGCTCGCTCGCGAGCGGTGCTACCGCGACCCTCGCAGCCGCGGGTCGAGCACGTCCCTGAGCGCGTCCCCCAGCATGTTGAACCCGAACACCGCCATGAAGATCGCGATCGTCGGGAAGATCGGCAGGTGGAGGTTCGTCTCCGCCAGCTCCCGCGTGCGCCCGGCGAGCATCTGCCCCCACGTCGGGAAGTTCGTCACCCCGATGCCGAGGAAGCTGATCGTCGCCTCGGCGAGCACCGCCACCCCGAGTTGCACCGTCGCGAGGATGATCACGACCGGCATGATGTTCGGGATCACGTGCCGCATCACGATGCGGAAGTGCGTCGCGCCGAGCGCTTCCGCGGCCTCCACGTAGGGGTTCGCCTTCACCGCGAGCACGGCGCTGCGCACGACGCGCGAAGCGCCGCCGGCCAGCACCACGCCGAGCACAAAGATTACGATCGTCGTCCTGGGGACCGTGTACCAGAGCCAGTCCCCATCGACCGGGTTCGGGCCCAGTTCGGGCCCGCGCCCGAGCCCGAAGAAGCCGCGGCTCGTCGTGGTCTGCAGCACCGCGACGAGCGCAAGGATCAGGAAGATCCCGGGGAAGCTCATCCAGATGTCGACGACCCGCTGGATCATGAAGTCGGCCCTGCGACCGAAGTAGCCGCTGGTGACCCCCACCATCATCGCGAGGAAGCCGACCAGCAGCACCGTCCCCAGTCCGACGAGCGCCGTGATCTGCGACCCGGCCACGATGCGTGCGAACAGGTCGCGACCGTTCTCGTCGGTGCCGAACCAGTGCTCGCGGGTTGGCCCGCTGAGGACGTTCGCGAGATCCACCTGGTCGTACCGGTAGCCGTACCACGACGTGATCACCGGCGAGAAGAGGGCGACGAGCGCGATGATGATGACCATCACCGCGCCGAACGCGCCGAGCGGCTTCTTGCGAGCGAACTTCCACGTCGCCAGCCCCCAGCGGACGGCCGCGGAGCGCTCCGACGCAGGGCGGGTCAGTCTCAGTGCGACATCGGTGGCAGCCATTGTGCCCCCCTCCCTATGCCAGCTTCACGCGGGGATCGAGGGCGGCGTAGCTGAGGTCGACGAGCAGGTTCGTGACGACGATGACGAACGCCGTCAGCATCATGACCGAGATCATCGGCGGGAAGTCACGCGCCGAGATCGACGAGAAGAGGTATCGCGCGACGCCGGGGATCCCGAAGATCTGCTCCAGCACGAGCGACCCGCCGATCAGCACCGGCACCTGCAGCCCGATCACCGTGATGACCGGGATCATGGCGTTCCGCACGCCGTGCTTGAGCACGACCGCCTGCTGGGTGAGGCCCTTCGCGCGCGCCGTCCGGATGTAGTCCTGGCGGAGCACCTCGAGCATCTGCGCCCGTGTGAGCCGCAGCAGCGTCCCCGAGAGTCCGATCCCGAGGATGACCGAGGGGATCAGGACGAGCTCCATGTTCTCGGTCGGGTTGTCCCAGAGGTTCTTGAAGAAGAGCGGGAACGAGTAGTTCCACCAGCGCGAACTGAGCGCGATCACGAACGTCGCGAGCGCGAAGGAGGGAAACGCCAGCATCCCGATCGCGCCGCTCCGGAGCGCGTAGTCGGGCCAGCGGTCCTGCATGAGCGCCGACAGGATTCCGGTGGGGAGCGCGATCAGCACCGCGAAGAGCATGCCGAGGACGCCGAGCTCGACGCTGACCGGGATGCGCGCCTTCAGCTCGGCGTTGACGGACTTGCGCCCGACGGTGGACTCGCCGAAGTCACCTCGAGAGGCATCCGCGAACCAGCTCCACCATTGCTCAACGTAGTTCTTGTTGAGGCCGAGCTCCGCGCGAATGAAGTCCTTGTAGCCGTTGTACTTGACGAACTTCTCCGCGTCGGAAAGCTGGCCGACCGTCGCCTCCTCGAACTTGATCCCGCTCTTCTTCAACTCCTCCGAGATGATCTGATCGCGCACCTTCTTGCGGTCTGCGAAGCCCGCGACCGCGGGGTCGATCCCCTGCTTCATCAGGCGCTGATCTTCGAGCTGCTTCATGATCAGCGCGCCGCCCTGGACCTCCCCCTGTGACACGAGAATGTCGACCGCGTCACCCGGGAGCAGGCGGATGATCCCGGTCACGAGCAGCGACACCCCGAGCAGGGTCGGGATGATCAGCACCACGCGTCGGATGATGTACTGGGTCATGCGCATCTCCCCCGCGGAATCGCTCCGACTGGTCGGCTCGAGTCAACAGGCAGGGGCCGCGACGCGTGCTCGCGACCCCTGCGCTGCCCGACGTGACAAGCGGGAGGGCTTAGCCCTTCTTGAGCCTCTCCTCGGTGAACTGCGACTTCGCGAACGCCTCGACGATGTACCCGTACCCGCCCTTCCAGTACAGGTTCTCGATCCACGGCTGCGCGTACGAGAACCCGGCCCCGGCGATGTACGGGACGATCAGCATCGACTCCGCCATGTCGCGCTGGATGTCCTTGACGAACGCGACCCGCTCCTTGAGGTCAAGGATCGTGCGTGACTTCTTGAACGCGGCCTCGAGCTGCGGCTGCTCGGGGATCGGCGTGCCGCCCCAGTTGTGGCGCGGCGCCGACGTGTCGTACAGCGTGTAGAAGTAGTCGTCCGGGTCGCGCGCCGACCCGATCAGGGGGCCGAGCCCCACCGAGTCAGGCGGGATCTTCCCGACGAAGATCGACTGGATGTACGCGGCGTACTCCATGAACTGGAGCTCGCCCTCGAACCCGGCCTCCTTGATGACCGACTGGATGAGCTCCCAGGACTGCTTCGCGACGGGTCCGTACCGGTCCACGTTCGCGACGATCTTGAACTTGAACGGCGTCGGCACGCCGGCCGCAGCCAGGAGCTTCTTCGCCTCCGCGATGTTCTTCTGGAAGAGCGCGGCGTTCGGGCCGAACTCCTTCTGGTTGTCACGAGGCGACATGTAGTAGGGCGCCATCGCCGGCGAGATGTGCGAGAACCAGTCCCCCTTCGCGGTCTGGTCGAGGACCTTGTCGAGACCGGCGCGGTCCATCGCCATCGACAGCGCCTGGCGGACGCGCTTGTCCTGCCACGGCTTGTTGTCGAAGTTGAAGTAGAAGCCCCCGACGACGACCGTCTGCTCGAAGAACTGCTGGCCCTTCGGGTTCAGCTTGGCCTTTGCGTCGTTGTAGACGGCACCCGAGAGACCGCTCAGGTCGAGGTCGCCGGCCTGGAGGGCGGCGATGACGCGCTGCGAGTCGTTGAAGAGGCTCGCCTCGACGCGGTCGTAGTTCGGCCGGTCGCTGTCGTAGTACTCCTTGTTCCGGTCCCAGCGGATCGCGACGCCCGTGTCGTACTGGGCGAATACGTACGGCCCGGTGCCGACCGGGTCCTTGAGGACCTGGTTGTTCGAGATCGTCTCGACCGGGATGAACCACGGGCCCTCCGGGGTCGAGGCGTGCGACGTCAGGAAGGGCGCGAACGGGTTCACCAGCGTGATCTTGATCGTCTTGTCGTCCGGGGCCTCGGCCTTGGCGACCAGGCTCTTCCACTTGTTGCCGTTCTGCGACTTCCCGAGGAAGGCCTCGTAGGACTGCATCCAGTCGCGCGCCGTGGCGGCGCGCCCGTTCAGCGGCGCCTTGTTGTGGAACTTGATGTTCGGCTTGAGCGTGAAGACGTAGGTGGTGCCGTCGGGCTGCTGCCACGACTGGGCGAGGTCGCCCTCGAGCGCGGTGAAGTCGGTCGGCGAGATGTCGGGACCGGCCTTGCTGCGGAGGAGTCGGCCGTAGTGGTACGCCGACGGGATCTGGGCCAGGTAGGTCAGGTTCTCGAACGGGTACAGGGTCGGCGGATCGCCGGACGACAGGCCGACCATCGGGAACTTCAGGGTGCCGCCGACGCGGCGCGTGCTGGCGGGGGCCTTCGTCGCCGCCGCCGGGGCGGCGGGCTTCTGCGTGGCGGCAGGCGCCTTCTTGTCGCTGCTCTTCTCGTCGCCGCCGCAGCCGACGAGCGCGAGTCCCGCCAGGCCTGCGCCACCCGCAGCGGCAGCGCCCACGAACCGTCGCCGGCTCCACGGATGCTTCCAGTAGTCGCTCACGCTTCTCGCCTCTGCGCGGTGGCGTGGTGTCATGTTAGACCGCCTCTCACGCTCTCTCGAGCCGCACTCTCGGGTTCGGTCGGTGGTCCGTGCCCCAGGTCCCTCCCGTTCGGTGTCCCTCCTGCCCTCTGTGTGATTGACGTGTGCCGTCTATACCACGGTTTTGATTCGACTGTCATGGATGCGGCCACGCGCGTCGTGCTCGGCCTCCTCGCGCCGTCCCTCAGCCCGCGCGCGTCGCCGTGCTCGCTTCAGGTACCGCCGCCATCGGGCATGAAGCGCGCGACGCCTGAGGAATCTCAGAAGGCGCGTAGAGGGCCGCCGAGCAATCGGCGGCCCTCTCGATAGCTGATTCTAGGAGCGTCCTGAACGCGGCTCGCGGATCTCGTCCTCCACGTCGAAGATGCGCTGCCGCTGCCGGCGCTGTTGCGCCTCCATGTCGCGCCGCTTCTTTTGGAGCGCCGGCTCCCCCTCGACGGTCGCGGCGAGCCGGGCCTGCGGGGTGACCGCCCGGATCTGCGCCTTCACGTCGTCCAGTTCGAGTCCATCATGGTAGGGCGCCGGGCGGACGTACACGTTGACCGTGAAGTCGTTTCCCAGCGGGCGCGCTGCGGCAGCGCCGGGCGACGTGGATCACGGCGAGCAGCGCGGCCACTAACGGAATCGTGCGCCACCCACGCATCGGTCGGGACCCCCTGCTTGACATCTACTTGAGACTCAGTATCATCCAGTTGACGAGAGGAGCACTGCGAGGTGGCCAAATGAGTACTCACGACGTGCGGGTGCAGCGCTCGAGCATCTGTGGCTGCGCACGCACCCGGCGGACCGTGACCGAGTTCGTGCTGGACGCCTGCCGGAGGAGCCACGAGCCGCTGCCGCCATCGAGCGGGGATCGTCTTATGGCGTCTGATGGTGCAGCGATACGCTTCCACGCATCGCTGCAGGGCGACGAGATCGCCGACGTGAGGTACGAGGCATCGAGCTGCGCGACGCTGATCGCGTATGCCGAGCTGCTTGGCGACTTCGTGGTCGGGAAACCGATCGTTCGCGTGGCAGCCTTGGCCCCGCGCACTCTGATTGAGTTGCTGCCGGGCGTGCCACGCGAGCGGCAGGAGCGGGCGATCATCGTGGCGCAAGCATGGTCGTCTGCGATCGCAACGGCATGGCAGTCGGAACACCAGGACAGGAGCGAACGATGAAGGTCGCCTATATCTTCTCCACCCAGGGCCACACGGTCTCCTACAAGTTGGGGCGCATGATCCTCCCCCAGCTCGAAGAGAACCGGCACGGCGTAGACGTCGTTGGCATGTTCTTCTTCGAGGACAACAACTACGTGCTCATGCAAGGAAACCCGCTGGGCGAGCGTCTGAAGCTGCAGGCAGATGAGAAGGGCTTCGTACTCATGGGTTGTGACCAGTGCTGTTACGAGCGAGAGATCGCCGACAAGCTGGTCGCCGGTATTCCGATCGGATGCTTCCCGGACCTCTACGCGGCGCTGTCGGGCAACCCACCCGACCAGGTGATCACCCTCTAGCTACAGAGCAAGGCCCCGGCACCCGCTCACGCCGACGGGCCAACCGGTTGATCTCCCTACTCGCTTCATGCAGGGGGATGAACCGGGTGAACTGATCGCCTGCTCGACCTCGCTCTGCGTCTCACCAAAAGCGCTGAAGCCGCCGACCGAGACGTCGATGTCGGCGAGCGAGCGCCCGGCGCGCTTCGCGCCCTTCTCCACGGCGGGGAGCAGCGTCTCGCGGATGTACTTCTCGGTGGAGAAGCCGTGCGGCCGCAGCCCGTCGGCGACGGCGCCGGCGACGCCCAGGTGCCGCCGAAGCGCCGGATGTTGTGGCCCTTCAACTGCGAGCCGAGCCCGATGTTGATGCGCCCCTTCGAGAACTCCTGGAGGTCCCAGGCCGTCTGGGCCATCACCATCGGCGAGCGGGGGAACGCGATCGTGATCGTCGAGAGCTCGACCTGCTCGGTGTGCTCGGCGGCGAGCGTGAGCGAGAGCACCGAGTTGTGCTTGAGCTCGCCCGTCGAGATCACGTCGAAGCCGGCCGCCTCCGCCTCGCGCACGCGCGCCGGCACCGCCCCGAGCCACGTCTCACCGAACCCCGTTCCCACCTTCGTGCTCACCCATCCTCTCGGGGCTCCGCTGCCGTCGCGCGTGCTCGCGCGCGTCACGCGCGCGCCGGGCCGTGTGCCGGCCCTGGACGCTCGCCTCGTAGAGGCCTGTGCGTCGCGTGTCGTCCGCCGTCCGCGGCTCGCGGCGCGCTCCGGCGCGTCTGCTGGTCGCAGCGTTCTGAGCTCTCGGGAGCCGGCCGGGGGCCCATGCTGGCGGAAGCAGCCGCGGGCGCCCACGGCCCGCGACGTCCGGCCGCCGGCTCGCGCGCTCGCGCGTCGATCGGTACGCTCCCGGACGGTCGTGACCGGCGCCGAGCGCGCGCGGCATCAGCGCGAACCCCCTCGGTGAGCCGCCCTGCGAACGCGGTGCGCCGGCGCAGACGCGCAACCACGGGACGCGCCTCGAGCGCCCACTCGGGAGGTGGATTCGCATGAACGCCGTCAAGGACCTGTTGAAGTCGGGCGGGACCGCCATCGGCGCCTCCGCGGGCCTGGCCACCGACGTGGCCTTCCTCGCCGACTCCGGGCTCGACTTCCTCCTGTTCGACACGCAGCACTCTCCCGTCGAGATCAAGCAGCTCGCACCCCAGCTGCAGGCGATGCGCGGCCGGCCGGCGGTCCCGATCGTCCGCGTCGGCGAGAACCGCGCGGATCAGATCTGCTACGCGCTCGACCTCGGCGCGAAGGGGATCATCGTGCCGATGGTGAACACGAAGGCCGAGGCCACCGACGTCGTCAGGTTCTGCAAGTACCCCTTCGAGGGCGTGCGTAGCTCGGCCGGCGTGCGGGGTGAGTGGGGCGAGTACGCGAGCTATCGCGAGTACATGGACGCGGTGAACCAGCAGCTCCTCGTCATCCCGATGATCGAGACCGTGGAGGCGATAGCGCACCTCGAGGAGATTCTCAGCGTCCCCGGGATCGACGTGCTGCTCGTCGGCCCGTCCGATCTCTCGATCAACCTCGACGTCACGCTCGACTACACGAGCGACACCTACCGGCGCGCGCTCGAACGGATCGCCGCCGCCTGCAAGAGCGCGGGCGTCGTGCCCGGGATGTACTTCATCCCGCCCGGGATGGACCCGAGCGAGTTCGTGTCGTGGGGGTTCCGCTTCTTCACGCTCCCGTGGGATCGCTGGGCGAAGGACGGGGTGCGCCAGGGGCTCGCGACGGTCCGGCGTTAGCGGCGATCACGGCCGTCGATCGCTGCGGCCCGCGATCGAGCGGGGGAGGAGCTTGGCCGCCCGGGATGGCCCGCCGCGGGGGCGGCCCGCCCCGTCACATACTCGAGAAGTCGGGCTCCCGCTCCTCGCGGAACGCGGCGCCCGCCTCGCGGTTCGCCGGGGCCGCCGGTGAGGCGCGCGCGTTCCTCGTTCTCCTTGCGCGTGCGCCCGGTGCATCGCGCTTCGCGGTGCGGGGCCATCAACTGCTGCTTCGTCTCGCGCAGCGACGCCATCGGCTGCCCGGCGAGCGCGCGCGCATCCATCACGCGGTCGAGGACGCCCTCGTCCGGGACGACGTCGAGGACGCGCCGGTCGGCCCTGCACCGCTCGGCCGGCCACCACTCCGCGCCGAGCAGGACGCGCGCACCCCGACCCCGTTCACCGCGACGATGAACGGCTTCGGGAAGTCGATCACTACGTCGACGAGCCCGCAGAAGCCGTAGCGATCGCTCTCGCGGGCGGGCGGGCGGCCGCTGAGGTCCGCGCCCGCCGAGAAGGCGCGACCGGCGCCGGTGAGCACGACGACCCTCGTCGCCGCGTCCTCCTGCGCCTCCACCATGCGCTCCGCCATCAGCTCGAACGGCTCGGTGTCGAACGCGTTCAGCACGTCGGGGCGGTTCAGCGTGATCACGCGCACGCCGTCCTGGAGCTCCGAGCGAATCGCTGCCGACGTCTCCCTCGCGCGCGGGGTCGCTCCGGACTTCGTATCGGAATCTCGCTCCGGCGTACAGCGCGCCCGAGGGACGCGCTGCACGGCCGCGCGGCGGGCAGCACCGCTCGTCGCGCGCCCCCCGGCGGCGCACCCCCTCCCGGCGCGGCGGGTGCGACGGCGCGGGCCGTCGGTCGAGCGCAGGCGAGAGGTCCCGCGATTCGCGCGCCGAAGGTCCTCCGACTGCCTCGCCCCGTCGTGCACGATCGCAGCGCCGGCGCGGGGCCGGCCGCAGGTGGCTCGTGTCGGGGGTCGCCCCGTGCGCGTGAAGAGGGAGGGATCGAGCACGGAGGTGAGCCGCTTCCGGCGCGCGCAGCGCGAGCAGGCCGCGGCGGCGGCCCGCTCGGCTCGACGCACGCGCTACGGGGCTGCCTTCTCCTACGAGTCCGACGAGCGCCGGCGCGCGCGCGCCGCGGATGGGGACGACGTGGCGACGCCAGGGCTGCCCCGCTCGCGGCCGGACCGCCGCGCGCGCGGTCCGGGGACGGGGTGAGCCCGTGCCCTTCTACACGACCTCGCGCTGCGTCGGCGAGCTCAACCGGATGTGCGTCGATGTCTGCCCGGTGCAGTGCATCCACGCCGAGGAGGGCGTCGATCGCATGGCGTTCATCGACCCCGGAGCCTGCATCGACTGCGCGGCGTGCGTGCCCGCGTGCCCCGTCTCGGCGATCTTCGCGGAGGCGGACCTGCCGCCGGCCGAGCGCTCGTTCATCCAGGTCACGGCCCTCTACTTCACGGACCGCGCGGCAGCGCGAGCGCGGGTCCCCGCCACCGCGTGAACCGCATCGCGTGACGGCGCGGCCCCGGACCGGCGGGGAGCGCGGCGTGGGTGGGGCGACGATGGCCGCACGATCGTGTCGCGCGGGGCGTCCGTCACCGCGGCCGCGTCCGCGTCTCGGCGCTCGCGCGTACGATCCACGGCGCGCGCTCGGCGCGCGGGAGAAGGGCGCGGACGATGCGAGCGGTAGGCGTGGTGGAGTTCGGCGGGCCCGAGGTGCTGCGTGTGCTCGACGTGCCGGAGACGCACGCGGGGCCCGGCGAGGTGCGTGTTCGCGTGCACGCCGCCACCGTGAACCCGACGGACCTGGGGCTCCGCAACGGCTCGCGCGCGGAGGCGCTGCGCGCGGTGCCGCCGCCGCACGTGCCGGGCATGGACGCCGCAGGCGTGATCGACGAGATCGGCCCGGGCACGGAGACCGACCTCCGGGTCGGCGATGCCGTGATGGCGATGGTGATCCCGCAGGGGGCGCACGGCGCCTACCGCGAGAGCGTCGTGCTCGCCGCCGACGCGGTCGCGCGGGCGCCGGCGGCCGCGACGCACGTCGAGGCGTCGACGCTCCCGATGAACGGGCTCACGGCGCGGCAGTCGCTCGACCAGCTCGCGCTGCGGCCCGGACAGACGATCGCGGTGACCGGCGCCGCCGGCTGCTACGGCGGCTACGTCGTGCAGCTCGCGAAGCTCGAGGGGCTGCGCGTGATCGCGGACGCCTCACCGGCGGACGAGGCGCTCGTGCGCGGCCTCGGCGCCGACGTGGTGGTGCCGCGCGGGGACGACATCGCGGCGCAGATCCGCAAGGTCGCGCCCGAGGGCGTGGACGGGCTCGCGGACGGCGCCGTGCAGCGCGAGCTCGCGGCCGGCGCCGTGCGCGACGGCGGCGCGTTCGCGTCAGTGCGCGGCTGGGAGGGCACGGGCGAGCGCGGGATCACGTTCCACCGCACGGCGGTGCGCAACTACGACCACCGCCGTGACCTGCTCGAGCGGCTGCGTGAGCTCGCCGAGGCGGGAACGGTCACGCTGCGGGTCGCGGCGACCTACCCGCCCGAGCGCGCGTCCGAGGCGCACGCGCGGCTTGAGGCGCGCGGCACGCGCGGGCGCTGCGTGATCGTCTTCTCGCTCTAGCGACCCCGCCCGGCGCTCGAGGGGGCGAGGCCGCTCGCGCGGCGATCCGAACGTCTCCCTCCACGCGCGCCGCGCCGGCCGCGCTGCCCGTCCGCGCTGCCGGTTCCGGCAAGGCGTGGTCATTATGTCGCGTGAACGAGGGCGGTCCCCGGCCGTCAGTGGACGTCGAGCACGGCCTTGCCCGCGACCCGGCGCCCGAACAGCGACTCCGACGCCTCCGCGATGCGGGTCCACGGACCCCGCCAACCGACGTCCACGCGCAGCCGCCCCTCCCCCATCAGCCCGAGCAGGTAGGCGATGTCCTCGCCCGAGCGCGGACCCTTCGTGAACGCCTCGATCGTGCGCCGCATCCCGACGAGCGAGGGGAAAACCGCGTCCTGCTGGGAGGTGCGGCCGATGCACTGGATGACGCCGCCCTCCCCCAGCAGCGGCCAGGTCGCCGCGAGCTGCGGCCCGCCGACGTTGTCGATCACCGCGTGCAGTGGCGCCGAGACGCCCTCGAGGCCGATCACGACCTCGGTCGCCCCGAGCTCGCGCAGCCCCTCGCCGCGCGCCGCGCTGCCGACGCTCGCGATCACGCGCGCCCCGGCGAGCGCGGCCAGCTGCACCGCGAACCGCCCCACGCCGCCGGACGCCCCGGTGACGAGC
>VGNK01000067.1 GCA_016866055.1 Chloroflexota bacterium
GCCCACGACGCGCCCCGGCGACCGGCCGATCTTCGCCGCCCCCTCCGTGCGCCGCTTCGCGCGCGAGGTGGGCGTGAGCATCGCCGAGGTCGCCGGCACGGGCCCCGGCGGCCGCATCACCGAGGAGGACGTCAAGCGCCACGCCCGCAGCCGCCCCGCGCCGGCCGCCGCCGCCGAGCCCGCGTTCCGCACGGCCGCCGCCGCCATCCCGGCTCCGGCGCCGCTCCCCGACTTCTCTCAATGGGGCCCCGTCGACCGCGACCCGCTCACCCGCCTGCGCCGCACCGTCGCGCGCAACATGGCGACCTCGTGGAGCCACATCCCCCACGTCACCCTGCAGCACTGGGCCGACATCACCGAGCTCGAGGAGATGCGCCAGCAGTACAAGGACCGCGCCCGCCAGGCCGGCGGCAACCTCACGATCAGCGTCGTCATGATCAAGATCGCCGCGGCCGCCCTCAAGGCGCACCCGACGTTCAACGCGAGCCTCGATCTCGAGTCGAACGAGTTGATCCTCAAGCGCTACTACGACATCGGCGTCGCGGTCGACACCGAGCGCGGGCTCGTCGTGCCGGTGATCCGTAGGGTCGACGACAAGAACATCATCGAGCTCTCGATCGAGCTCAACCAGATCGCCGAGCGCGCCCGCACCAACACGCTCACGCTCGAGGAGATGCGTGGCGCCACCTTCACCGTCACCAACCTCGGGAGCCTCGGCACCGGCCACTTCTCGCCGATCATCAACTTCCCCGAGGTCGCGGTGCTCGGCCTCGGCCGCGCCGAGCGCGTCCCCGTGTGGACCGGCGGCGAGTGGAAGCCGAGGCTGCGCATGCCGCTCTCGATCACGTTCGACCACCGCGTGATCGACGGCGCCGACGGCGCGCGCTTCATGAGCTGGATCGTCGAGGCCGTGGACAACCCGCTGATGCTCGCGCTGGAAGGGTGAGCCGGTGACCTCGCCGGGCGGACCCGAGCAACGCATCCAGGTCGCCGTGCTCGGCGCGGGGCCCGGCGGCTACCCCGCCGCCTTCCTCGCCGCCGAGATGGGCATGGACGTGACGCTCGTCGACGCCGAGGAGAACCCCGGCGGCGTCTGCCTCTACCGCGGCTGCATCCCCTCGAAGGCGCTGCTCCACGTCGCGCGGCTGATGTACGAGGTGGAGGAGGCCGGCGAGATGGGGCTGCAGTTCGGCACCCCCTACGTCGACCTCGACCAGTTGCGCGACTGGAAGCGCCGCGTCGTCGCGAAGCTCACGAGCGGGCTCGGCACGATCAGCCGCGCGCGCAAGGTGCGCTTCGTGCGCGGCCGCGGCCGCTTCGTCGACGAGCACACGATCCGCGTGGCCAACGACGGCGAGCTCAGCGAGGTCGTCTTCGACTACGCGATCGTCGCCACCGGGTCCTCGCCCGCGATCCCGGGCCCGCTACGCGTGGAATCTCCGCGCATCTGGGACTCCACCGCCGCGCTGGAGCTGCGCGAGATCCCGCAGCGGCTGCTCGTGATCGGCGGCGGATACATCGGGCTCGAGATGGGGAGCGTCTACGCCGCGCTCGGCTCCGAGGTCACGGTCGTCGAGATGACCGCCGGCCTCCTCCCCGGCGCCGACCGCGACCTCGTCGACGTGCTGCGCAAGCGGCTCGACGGGCAGTTCCTCGAGGTGCTGCTCAACACCACCGTCACCGGGCTCGAGGACACGGGCGGCGAGGTGAAGGCCGCGCTCGCCGGCGCCACCATCGCCGAGACGCGCTCGTACGACGCGGTGCTCGTCGCCGTGGGGCGGCGGCCGAATTCCGGCGACCTCGGCCTCGAGCAGACGAAGGTGCAGATCGACGACCGCGGCTTCATCCGGACCGACGCGCAGCGGCGCACCGCCGAGCCCTCGATCTTCGCGATCGGCGACGTCGCGGGGGAGCCGATGCTCGCGCACAAGGCGACGCACGAGGGGCGCTCGGCGGTCGAGGCGATCGCCGGCGAGCCCTCGGCGTTCGACCCCGCAGCGATCCCCGCGGTCGTCTTCACCGACCCGGAACTCGCGTGGTGCGGCCTCACCGAGAACGACGCGCGCGAGCGCCGCATCGACGTCGAGGTGGCGAGGTTCCCTTGGGCTGCGAGCGGGCGGGCGACGACCTTCGAGCGCAACGACGGGCTCACGAAGCTCGTGCTCGAGCCGGGGACGCAGCGCGTACTCGGCGCCGGCATCGCGGGCGTGAACGCCGGCGAGCTGATCGCCGAGGCGACGCTCGCGATCGAGCTCGGCGCGCGCGCCGACGACCTGCGGCTGACGATTCACGCGCACCCGACGCTCTCCGAGACGCTGATGGAAGCGGCGGAGACGCTCTTCGGGACGAGCCCGCACTACATCGCGCGCCGCCGGCGGTAGCGCGCGGCTCCGTGGCGAGCGGCCAGCGTCAGCCGGCTGAGCCGGCTCTCGGTGCCCTCACGCCCGTGTGGGTCCGTTTGGCGGAGCGGGGGCCCACCCCGCGAACGCGGGCGTGGGGACGCCGGTGAATGCGCTCGTCACGAAGTGGGCGGGGCCGCGGCTGGCGCTCGAGCCGTTCGCCGAGCGCTGGGGGATGCGCGCGGGGAGCCTCCCCGACGAGGAGGTGGTCACGGGGCTCGTGCAGGCGCTCGCGTTCGAGGTCGAGCAGGTGCCGGACGAGGGGCCGGAGCGCAGCCTGCCGCGCGCCTCGCGCGGGCGGCTGCGCTGCTCGCGTCGGGCTGCGAGTTCATGCACCTGCACGTGTGGTACCCCGACCCGATCTCGCACCGCCAGGACCCTCACGGCACGCGCGACGCGATCGAGGGGTTCGACCGCGGGATGGTCTGGTACTGGGAGCACCTCGCGGCCGACCCGGAGCTGGTCACCGTGCTCACCATCGATCACGCGACGCCTTCGACGTGGGCGGGATGGCCGCGCGGGCGCTTCAACGACCGGCACGGTGGGGAGCCGTCGCCGCTCGCGATCCGGGGCGGCAACCTGCACGTGGACAGCGTGCGCGCGTTCGACGAGCGCTCGGTCGCCGCGGGTGGGCTGGGGCTCGTGACCGGGGAGGACTTCATGCCGGTGCTGCTCAACGCCGCCGAGCGCACGAACATGTGGGAGATGCGCCCGATGCCGGTGCACCGCCTGCACCGCCCCGCGCCCCGACGAGCTCGAGGCGCTGGAGGTGGGCGAGGAGTAGGGCGGCGCGATCGGGCCGCGGGGCGTGAGCCCGCAACCCCGATGGCCACGCCGCGGACCTCAGCGCCGCACGGCAAACGTGCGACCGTGGCGAGCCGCGGGTCTCCACCCGCTGGTGGCGGGCGTTCGTTCCGGCGCGCACGACGCGTGGGCGTCGGGCCGCGGCCTCAGCCGCCGGCGGCGGCGAGCATGCGGCGGTGCAGCGCCTGCAGGGCGGCCGGCGGGCGCTCCCCGAGCTCGCTCTCCAGCGCCTGCGCGTAGCGTCGATAGGCGCTCGCGGCGAGCGCGTGGTTGCCGGCGGCGTCGTGCGCGCGCATCTGCACCCGCACCGCCGGCTCGTGCAGCGGGTCGAGCGCGAGCACCCGCTCGGCGAGCGCCAGCGCCTCCCCGGCGTCGCCGCGACCGAGCGCGAGCTCCGCGAGCGAGAGCAGCGCGCCCTGCTGCTGCTGCGCGAGCTCCTCGCGCACGGGCGTCGCCCACTCGCTCTCGCAGCCGTCGAGGAACGGCCCGCCGTAGCCCGCGACCGCCGCCTCGAGGTGTCCCCGACGCTCCTCCTCCGCCCCTGCGCCGGCCGCCAGGCGCAGGCGCTCGGTGAAGCGGCGCACGTCGTAGTCCACCGCCGCGCCCTCCGCGAGCGCGTAGCCCGTGCGCGTCGAGACCATGCGGTCGCGCCCGATCGCCTGCCGCATGCGGTACATGTTGGAGTGGAAGGCGCTGTTCACCCGCTCCGGCGCGATCTCGGGCCACAGCGCGAGCACGATCTGCTCCTTGCGCAGCGGGCGTCCCGCGTGCAGGAGCAGGAAGAACATCTCGCGCGCGCGGTCGCTGCGCCACTCGAAGGTGGTGATCTCGCGCCCCTCGACGACGACGCGCGGGGCCCCGAGCGCGCTGGCCACGAGCGCGGCGGCGGCGTCGGCGACGCCGCGCGGGGCACGCTTGCCGCCGCCGCGGGCGCGGTCGAGCAGGTCGCGAAAGTACGCGCCCTCGGGGTGGCGGCTGGCCGCGTACTCGAGGACGTCGCGGCACATGCGGGCTTCCGGCACCAGGTGGCCGTCATATCGAAGCTGCGACACGAGCGCCTGCAACTCGCTGAGGTGTCCGAGGGCACGCTTCCGCTTCCGGAGCCGGAAGTAGGCCTGCGCCAAGACAAGATGCGTCAACATGCGCTCGCGCCTTGCAGGGATGGCAACGCGGACGCGCTCTGACTCGAGGATCTCCACGGCATCTGCGGGGCGGCCCATCGTCATGTAGACGGCCGCCACACCGATTCGGAGAGCGAGCGTGTGCAGGCTCGCGTCCGCCCCAGTTGTGCTCTCCAGCCGCGGGGTCAGCAACGCGAGCGCTCGAGCCCAGTCGCCGGTCTCGCGACAAACCATGGCCATCCCGATCGTGGCGTTCACGACGGCGTTCGGCTCACTGCTGCGCTCAGCTAACGCCAACGCCTCCGCATAGAGGGTGTCCGCTTGATCGAGCGCGGCATCGATGTGCGCGAGAAACGCGAGGTTCTCGAGCGAGGTTGACTGACTGTGGGTGTTCCAAAGCTCGATCGCCTCTCGATGGGCTTCGCGAAGGGTTGCGACCGCGGCGACGGTGTCTCCGAGCAGAACCTCGCACCATCCGATGTTGACTCTCGCGCTGTTCGCGGCGAACGCGTTTCCGTAGGCCAGCAGTTCGTGTCGGACACGGCGGTACTCGCTGAGGGCTCGCGCGGGTGACTCACTTGTGATGACGTGCGCGAGCGTGGTTCTAGCCTGAAGGGCACCCTCGATCAGCCCGAGGCGGTCGAATCGACTGGACGCGCTCCTAAGAGCCGCGGTCGCCTCGGCAAGGAACCCGTTCATGCCGAGCAGCGTCCCTTGCTCAAGCTCGATCTCACCAATCAGTGACTCGTCCATTGGCTCGAGCGCGGAAGCGAAGGTCAGCGCGAGTCGCAGACTCTCGCGTGCCTCGGGGAAGCGGCTCATACGTCGAAGCGAGCTGCTTCGTATCAGTTCGAGTCGCGCCCGCTCCTCCGGCCTGAGAGATGAGGCGTTGAAGCGCCGAAGGGTTTCGACTGCAGACGCCCCGTCCATCAGCCTGCTCTGCGCATCTGCGAGGAGACTCGCGATCTTCCAATCGCTCAGCGGAAGTCCTGACGTCCATCGAAGCAGTGTGTGCCACTCTCCGCGGCGCGTGACTTCGCCTGCGACCCGTTGCACGAGGTCGCTAGCGCGCACGAGGTCGCCGGCGGAAATGAGGAGCTCAATCGCCTCCCGCTCCATACCTCGCAACTCAAGGACCCCCGCGGCGGTTCGCTGCAACGCCGCGAGTCTTTCACAGTCACGTTCGCGAGCGGTCCGAGTCACCCCCTCGGCCAGGAGTGCGTGCACCCGATACCAGCCCTCGCCCGCGGCGGCGATCAGTTGTGTCCCCGCCGCGAGGTCGTGAAGGCGCGCAGCCACGTCGAGGCCCGCGACGCTCAGGACCATTTCGGTGTCAAACGTCCTCAGCACCGAGCATGCCTCCAGCAGCTCGCGATCCTCGTGATCGAGCGCCTCTAGCACTTCGCGATCGATGAAGTCGGCGAGTACGAAGTCGGATGGGGTGGACGGCTCGGAGCCATGTTCCTCGCTGGCATGCCCACCGAGTAACACGAGCGCAGCCGCCCACCCCCCGGCGCGCGCCAAGGTCGCATCTGCTGCAGGTTCCGTGCACGGACCTACAGAGCGGAGCAGTGCGTGGGCTTCAGCACCGTCGAACGCAAGGTCGGCCTCTAACAGCGCCGCAGCACGGCGGGACCCCACCGTACGCGCAGCCGACGGGAGCGTTCTCCAGGAGCGCGTCATCACGATCAGCCGCAATCGCGCGGGATGTTGGTTGATGAGGTGGTCCAGAAGGATGGCAGACGGCGAGTCATCGACGATGTGGGCATCGTCGATGATGAAGAGTGACTCCGATGTCAGTGAGTCATCGATCGCTGCGACGAGCTGCCCCGCGAGTGCGAGAGGACCCGCGGCCGGAGCTACACGCAGCTCGGTCAGTGGGTGGCGCTCGTCCCCCACACGCTTCACCGCGCTCAACGCGCCAACGATGTCGCCGACCAGCACCCGCGGATCGCGATCCAGCTCATCGAGCGAGAGCCATGCGAACGGCCGCCCGACCTCGTCCAGCCAGTCGACCGCCAGCGTCGACTTCCCGTACCCCGCCGGGGCGCAGACCACGACCGGCCCGTACTCGATGGCTTCGCTGATCCGCCGGTTCAGCCGGGGGCGACGCACGGTGTCGGGCCGCCGCCGTGGGGCGATGTACTTCGGGAGCACGAGCAGACGGCGCGCACGACCGCTGGCCAAGTGACACCCCGCACGCCAGAGCTGGCTTCAGAAGAGTGAGGGTGAGTATCACGCACGTGCGGCGCCCCGCAACATCGTGGATCCCCCGAGGCCCGAAGATCTCGACCCGCAATCGACCCGGCCCGTCCGCCGGACACGAGCACGGCCGGCCGGCGCCGCCCCGGTCGAGCCGCCGGTGCTACGTTCCTTCCGCCCACGGGGTCCTGCGGGAGGTCGCCGCGATGACCAGGCTCCCCCTCGACGGTACGCGCGTGATCGATCTGACCCGCGCCCGCGCAGGGCCCACCGCCGTCCGCCAGCTCGCCGACTGGGGCGCCGACGTCGTCCAGGTCGAGGAGCCGGCCGGCCCCGACCGCGACGCGCAGAGCCTCCTCGGCGCGCGGCACAGCCCCGACATGCTCAACCTGCACCGCAACAAGCGCTCGATGACCATCGACCTCAAGAGCGCCGACGGCCGCGAGATCTTCCTCCGCCTCGCCGAGCGCGCCGACGTCGTCGTCGAGAACTACCGCCCGGGCGTGAAGCACCGCCTCGGCATCGACTACGAGGCAGTGCGCGCGCGCAACCCGCGCATCGTCTACGGGAGCATCTCCGGCTTCGGGCAGAGCGGCCCCTACGCCGACCGCCCCGGCGTCGACCAGATCGCGCAGGGGATGGGCGGGCTGATGTCCATCACCGGCCTCCCCGGGCAGGGCCCGGTGCGCGTCGGCATCCCGATCGCCGACCTCACCGCCGGGATGTTCCTCGCGCAGGGGATCCTGCTCGCGCTGTTCGAGCGCGAGCGCTCCGGCGAGGGGCAGTGGGTGCACACCTCGCTGCTCGAGGCGCAGATCGCGATGCTCGATTTCCAGGCCGCGCGCTGGCTGATCGGCAGGGAGCGCCCGCCGCAGGCCGGCAACAACCACCCGACCGCGATCCCGACGGGCGTCTTCGCGACCGCCGACGGCCACATCAACATCGCCGCCTCGGGGAACGAGATGTTCCGCCGGCTCTGCGGCGCGCTCGGCTCACCGGAGCTGCTCGGGGACGAGCGCTTCCGCAGCGGCGGCAGCCGCCTCAAGCACCGCGACGAGCTGAACGCGGCGCTCGAGGCGTACACGAGCACGCGCCCGAGCGCAGAGTGGGTCGAGCGGCTCAACGCCGCGGGCGTGCCGTGCGGGCCGATCTACTTTGTCGACGAGACGCTCTCCGATCCGCAGGTGCGCCACCTCGGGATCGCGACGCCGGTCGAGCACGCCGCGCTCGGGCGGCTCGAGGTCGTGGGGCAGCCCGTGCACCTCGAGCGCACCCCGCAGCCCGCGGTGCTGCGACGTCCGCCACCAGAGCCGGGCGAGCATACGGACGAGGTGCTTGCGGAGCTCGGTCTCGCCGCCTCCGAGGTCGCGTCGCTGCGAGAACGCGGCGTCGTCTAGCGGCGGGTCACCACCCGCCGACCGTAGGCCTCGCTGCGAGAACGCGGCGTCGTCTAGCGGCGGGTGACAACCCACCGACCGTAACGCTGCGGTCCACACGTCGACCGTGAGCGCGCACGCGCTCGAGGTGCGCCGCCCGACCACCGCGCGCGCTGCGAATGCCCGGTCACCGCCTCGCCGCCATCGCCTCGCGGCGACGACGGTCGCCGCCCTGGTCGGGCGCTGCTAGCCCGGAAGTCGCGGCGCGTCGGCGGGCGGGTCGATCTCGAACGCGTTCAGCGTCGCCGCGACGAAGGCGTAGTAGCCGACGAGCCCGGTGAGGTCGACGATGCCGCGGTCGCCGAGCCGCGCGCGCAGCGCGCGGTAGGTCGGCTCCGCCACGCGGTTGCGCTCCCAGAGCTCGCGCACGTAACGCACGATCTCCGCCTCCTCGGGGGCGAGCGCCGACGCCTCGCGGCGGTGCGCGATCGCCTCGATCGCCTCCTCGCGCACTCCGGCCTCGCGGCCGAGGCGCACGTGCCCCGCCCACATCACGGCCGCGTCGAAGTGCCGCGCGGTCGTCAGGATCGCGATCTCCCGCTGCGCGGGAGTGAGGTGCGAGTGCCAGCGGGTGTAGTTGCTGAGCGCGGCGCCGGCCACGGCGAGCTCCGGGGAGTGCAGCAGCACGCCGTACGGCCCCGAGACCGTTCCCTGCCGGTTGCCCGCGACGGCGTCGAACGCGGCGCGCGCGGCCTCCGGGACGTCCTCGCGGCTCGTCATGTTCGGGAGACGCGGCATCGGCGTGGCCCTCCTTCGCGCGCGCATCCTACGCGCGGGTCGCGCGGCGTCGCACCTGCGCCTCGACGTCAGCGCGCGCGCGCCGACCAGGAGAACGGCAACGCGCGGCAGGAACGCACCGTGAGCACCGTGCGCTGCGGGCCCCCGTCCGGGCTCACCGCCGCGATCGCCGGCGTGGGCTGCGCGCGGTCGTGCACGATCATGGAGTGCCGCACCTCGCGGCCATCGGGGGACCACGCGGGGTCGTCGCCGGTCGCGAGCCGGCGCTGGTTCGAGCGGTCCGCCTCCATCACCCACACCTCGGTGGGGAGCGACGAGACCGTGCGCACGGACCGCTTCTCGGTGCTCTGGCCGCCCGGGCCCGAGCCGCACCGCGTGCTCGCCTCCGCGCTGCGCGCGGCGGAGGCGCTGGCGAGCGACGTGGCGGGGACGATGGTCGTCGGCGGCGAGAGCAGGTCGGTGCCGCGGTTCGCCGCGCCGGCACCCGGCCGGGCAACGACCGGCGCGATCGAGGCGATGGCGCTGTACGCGGGGCAGGGCGTGGGCGAGGTCCGCGAGGTCCGCCCGGCGGCCGAGATCGTCGCCACGATCGTCGCCGACGCCGAGGCGCGGCTGGCGGCGCCGGCGTGCTGAGGCGTGGGCGCACGCAGGACCGGCGGGTGCGAGTGGGGGGCCGGCACGCCCGCCGGGCCTCCGCGTCACCCACCGCCGAACCGATTGCGCTCCGGGTCCGCGCGCCAGACGACGTACGAGTGCGCCACCGACCAAATCGCCGCGCCCGTCGCGCCCACGACGAGCGCGACCACCGGCACCCACGCCGGCGCCCCCGCGAGCGTCGCGAGCCCCGCGAGCAGCGTCGCCACCCCGGCCGCGACGAAGAGCCGGCCCGCGAGCCGGTGCGTCTGCCGCCACGAGCGCTCGCTCGAGAGCGTCCATGGCGTCCGCACTCCGAACATGAAGTTCGACTCGACTCGCCCGAGCACCGCCCCGATCGTGAGGAACAGCAGCCCGGGCCCCACGCCCATGAACACGGGCATCTCGATCTCGCCGCCGAGCGCCGACGCCACGATCACCACGTGCAGCGCCGCCATCCATGCGACGAGCGCGAGCCACACCGTCGCGTACGCGCGCTCCGAACGCGCGAGATGCGCACGGCGTGGCTCGATGTACGGCACCACCGCGAGCAGCGCGATCACCCCGGCCGTCACGAACGGGAGCAGCAGCAGCCCCTCGAAGCGTCCGCCGTACCCGTCGACCTCACCCGAGGCGCCCCAGTGCACCGGGATCGGCTCGTCATCGACCTCGCCCCACGCCCACGCCGAGAGCGCGAACATCGCGGCGAGCGCGCCCGCGCTCACCGCGAGCGCCGCGCGCCTGGTGAGCACCCGCCCGAGCGTCAAGCGTCCCCTCCGCTCATCCGATCGGCACCCGTTCACTTTACCGCGCCGCCTCGGCGTCGACACCGATCTCCGCGAGCGCGCCGACGAGCGCCTCGGCCGCCCCGGGCTCCCCGTGCACGACGTGCGCGCGCCGCGGGCGCGCCGGCGCGTCCCTCACCCACGCCACGAGCGCCTCGCGGTCCCCGTGCGCCGAGAACTCCTCGATCCGCTCGATGCGCGCGCGCACGGCGCGCGGCTCGCCGAGGATGCGCACGGGATCGACGCCGTCCACGATCTGCCGCCCGAGCGTCCCGCGCGCCTGGTAGCCGACGAACAGCACCGTGCTCTCCGCGCGCTCGATGTTCGCGACGAGGTGGTGCTTGATACGACCCCCGTTGCACATCCCCGCCCCCGCGCTGATCACCGCGCTGCCGCGGAGCTGGTTGAGCGCCTTCGACTGCTCCACCGCGCGCACGAAGGTGAGCCCGGGCGCGTCGAACGGCGACTCGCCTCGCCCGAACGCCTCGGCAAGTGCCGGCGCCAGATCGTCGGTGTGCCGGCGGTACAGCTGCGTCACCGACGTCGCCATCGGGCTGTCGACGAACGTGAGCAGCCGCGGGACGCGCGCGGCCCGCACGAGACGGTTGAGCCGGAAGAGCACGTCCTGCGCGCGTCCCACCGCGAACGCCGGGATCACGAGGTTGCCGCCGGCCGTGACGGTCTCGTTGACGGCGTCGGCAAGTCGCCGCTCCACGTCGCCGGCCGGGGGCGCGCGCTCCCCGGCGACGACCCGCTCGCGGCGATGAGCCGCACGCACCAGGAGATCTTCCACCTCGCCCGCGTACTCGACGGCCTGATCGACGAGGCCGGACCCGAGGGGCCGCCGCCGGACAGCGCGGCCGACCTCCGGCGCGTCCTCTACGGGCTGCACCCGGTGCTGCGGCTCCACTTCGCGCAGGAGGAGGAGCTCTTCCACGCGCTCGTGGAGCCGGCCGGCCGCGCGGCGTCAGGCGGCGAGACGGAACGGCGGGTAGCGGTCGGTCGCGAGCAGCCCCGCGTACGCCATCACCCGGTTCCCCCAGCGCAGCACGCCGACCGCGAAGTCGAAGTACCAGCGCGGGACGCGGCCGTTCACGATGACGTACACCCAGGCGATCACGGCGGTGATGATGAGCGCGATCCAGAGCACGATCAGCGCGATGTAGTGCGGGATCGCGAGCAGCCACTTCACGAGCGGCAGCCAGCGGTTGAGCGCCCGCTCGGCGTCGGGGTACGGGATGTCGAGGTGGACGGCCTGGGCATCGTCGGTCGCGGGGTAGCGCTGGGCGACGAGGAGCAGGTACGAGGCCACGCGGGCGCCGAAGCGCATCCGCTCGAGGTTCCAGTCGAACCACCAGCGCGGGTACTTCCGGCGGAAGAGGATCATCAGTAGCGGACCGAACACCACGAAGCCGGCGCCGTAGAAGCCGACGATCACGACGATCACGATCGGGATCGCCCAGATGATCCGGAAGGCGTTCGGGAGCCGGTCGACCTCGCCGGGGTAGTCGACCTCGAACTGGACCGGGTACGCCGGCTGCGTGGTTGCCATCGGTCGCTCCTGTCGTCCGGCCCGGCGCGCACTCGGGACGATCCGGGCGGCGCGCCCGGGGCGGCGCCCACGCGGGAGAATACTCCCTACTCTCATATCTCCCGAGTGTCACCATCGATGGCCTTGCCCTCCCCACGCCCGATTCGAGAGGACCGATCTTGACCCTGACCCGATCCCGCCTCGCCATCGCCGGCGCCGTGCTCGCCGTCGCCGCCCTCGTGCTGGCCGGGGCCTGGTACCTCCTCCTCCGCGGCGAAGCGGAGCCGCCGCCGGTCAGCCTGGCGGGGGCCGTTGCCGGCATCGCCACGGCGACGCCCGGCGGCGCCTCGACACCCGCGCCCGCC
>VGNK01000068.1 GCA_016866055.1 Chloroflexota bacterium
GCTCCGGCGCGCCGAGCCCATCGGCGGCTCCCTCCTCGACGGCCCTCCGCGGGTCGCTGCGTGGTGCAACGTCGCGGGCCCGCCCGGCGTTCCGCGCCCCGGCCGCCCGTGGACCGGCGCGCCTTGCCGGTGCGGCCGGGGCGTGTCAGGCTTACCCGCGCCGGCGGGGTCCAGCGAAACCAGGGTGGCCCACTCCATGTTCAAGCGCATCCTCATCGCGAACCGCGGGGAGATCGCGCTGCGCGTGCAGCGGACGTGTCGCGAGCTCGGGATCGAGACGGTCGCCGTCTACTCCGAGCCGGACCGCAGCGCGCTGCACGTGCGCAACGCCGACGCCGCGGTCTGCATCGGCCCGGGCGCCGCGCTCGAGTCCTACCTCGTGATCGACAAGATCATCGACGCCGCGAAGCGCACGGGGGCCGAGGCGATCCACCCGGGCTACGGCTTCCTGTCCGAGAACCCACGCTTCGTCGACGCCGCCGAGGCGGCCGGCATCGCGTTCATCGGCCCCCCGGCGGCGGCGATGCGAGCGATCGGCGACAAGGTCTCCGCGCGCCGGTTGATGGAGGAGGCGGGGGTGTCGGTCGTGCCCGGCGCCAACGACATCGACCCGGCCGACGCGAAGACCGCGCGCCGGGAGGCGCAGCGCATCGGCTTCCCGCTGCTCGTCAAGGCCTCGGCCGGCGGGGGCGGGCGCGGCATCCGGCTGGTCTCCCGCGTGGAGGATCTCGAAAGCGCGATGCGCGCGTCCGGATCGGAGGCCGCCTCCACGTTCGGCGACGCGACGATCTTCCTGGAGAAGTACGTCTCACCGGCGCGCCACGTCGAGGTGCAGGTGATGGCGGACGCGCACGGCAACGCCCGCGCGTTCGGCGAGCGCGAGTGCTCGATCCAGCGCCGCAACCAGAAGCTCGTGGAGGAAGCGCCCTCGGTCGCGGTGAGCCCCGCGCTCCGCGAGCAGCTCTGCGCCGCGGCCGTCGCGGCGGCGCAGAGCTGCGGGTACCGCAACGCGGGCACCGTCGAGTTCCTCGTCGACCGCGACGGGAGCTTCTACTTCCTCGAGGTCAACGCCCGCTTACAGGTCGAGCACCCTGTCACCGAGCTCGTCTACGGCGTGGACCTCGTCGCGCTCCAGCTCGCGGTGGCGGCGGGCGAGCCGCTGCCCGAGCTCACGGCGCCGCTCGAGCCGCGCGGCTGGGCGATCGAGTGCCGCATCAACGGCGAGGACCCCTACGCGAACTTCATCCCCGCGTTCGGGCTCGTCGAACACGTGCAGCCGCCGATGGGCCCCGGCGTCCGCTTCGACTCGATGCTCTTCGACGGGCTCGACGTCCCCGTCTTCTACGACTCGCTGCTCGGGAAGCTGATTGTCTGGGCGGAGACGCGGGACCTCGCGGTGCGGCGGATGCGCCGGGCGCTGCGCGACCTCGTGGTGGCCGGGGTCGTCACGAACGTGCCGTTCCACCTCGCGTTGCTCGACCACCCGAGCTTCCAGTCCGGCGACTTCCACACGGGGTGGCTGGAGGCGGACTTCCGGATGCCGCTGCTGCCGGAGGAGGACCCGCGCGAGCGCCACGCACTGATCGCGGCCGCGATCGCCGCGAGCCTGGTGGGCGCCGCCGACGGTCGCGGCCCGCTGCCGACGGTGGGGCGCTGGCAGCGCGCGGCGCGGTCGCGCGCGGTCGGCATGCGGGTCGGGAGAGGGGGCGCGCGCGGATGGCGTCGAGGCATCGCTTCCAGTTAGGCGAGCGGGTTCACCAGGTCGTCGTCGAGGAGGTTGCCGAAGGCCTCCGCGTGGTGATCGACGAGGGCGAGCCGGTGATCGTGGATGTCACGACGTCGGGCGTGCCCGGGCTCGTCTCGATGATCGTGGAGGGCCACCCGTCGCGTGCCTACGTCGCGCGCGCGGGAGGCGGCTTCCGGGTCGACGTCGACGGGCGCACGTTCGAGGTGCACCCGGCCGGCGGGGGCAAGCGTCAGCGCGGCGCCGTCGGTGGCGCGTCCGACCCGCCGGGCAAGGTCTCCGCGCCGCTCGCGGGTGTCGTCGTGGAGGTGCGCGTCGCCGTGGGCGACGAGGTCGTCAAGGGCCAGAGCCTCGTCGTGATCGAGGCGATGAAGATGCAGAACGAGGTGCAGGCACCGCACGGCGGCATCGTCACGGCGATCCACTGCGCGAAGGGCGGTCGCGTCGAGAGGGGTGACCTGCTCGTCGACTACGCGGTCGCCGAGAGCGGTTAGCGCCCCGCGTCGGTGGTCCTCCGCTCGCCGCTCGGGGAACCGTCCCCGTCGAATCGCGGGTGACCCTCCCCACAAACGTTGTGACGGGTACGGGGTGCCGGTGCTAGAATCCGGCCCAGCGGCGCCACCTGGCGCCGCGACGCGTCGCCGCCGGTTCCGAACGGACGAGCAGCGCCGCACGAGTTGGAAGGGTCCCTGATATCGCCAAGGAACTGCGCATCAACGAGCGCATCTTCGCCCCCCGTGTCCGCCTGATTCGCGGGGACGACCAGCTGGGCATCGTCGCGCTCTCCGAGGCCCAGACACTCGCCGAGCAGGCGGGGCTCGACCTCGTCGAGATCGCCCCCACCGCCGACCCGCCCGTCTGCAAGATCATGGACTACGGCAAGTTCAAGTATCAGCAGGCGAAGCGCGAGCGCGAGTCGCGGCGCGGCTCCAAGCAGACCGAGTTGCGTGAAGTGCGGATGCGGGTCAAGATCGACACGCACGACCGCGAGTTCAAGATCCGGACCGCCCGCAAGCTGCTGCTCGAGGGAGACAAGGTCAAGGTCTCCGTCATGTTCCGGGCGCGCGAGATCACCCATCCCGAGGTGGCGCGCGAGCTCCTGGACAAGTTCTACGAGCCGCTGAAGGACGTCGCCGACCTGGAACGAGCACCGGCGCTCGAGGGTCGTTTCATGACGATGATCCTCGACCCGACGAAGAAGGTGCGGTCGAGCGCGCAGGCGCGCGAGCGGGAGAGGGAGTCGGCGCGGGAGCCCGCCCCGGCTGCCGCCGTGGAAGGCGACTAGGCCCGATGCCGAAGATGAAGACCCACAAGGGGACCGCGAAGCGGGTCCACGTGACCGGGTCGGGCAAGCTGCGCGTGCGCTACATGAACCCGAAACGCCTGAAGCGCAGCAAGGAGAAGAAGCTGCACGCGATCCGCCGGCTGGGCGCCGCCGACCCGTCGGTGGTGCGCACGCTCGGCAAGAACCTCCCGTATTCGCGCGCGGCACGCTAGGCCGGCCGCACCAGCCCAGGACGACGAGGTCCCCCCGATGCCACGAGCGAACACGCAGGTCGCCGCCCACCAGCGCCATAAGAAGGTGCTGCAGCGCACCCAGGGCCACCGGGGGAAGCGCCACACCAACTACAAGGTCGCGCACGAGTCGATGATGCATGCGCTCCGCTACGCGACCGACCACCGGCGCGAGCGGAAGGGCGACTTCCGACGGCTCTGGATCATCCGGATCAACGCCGCGGCGCGACTGCACGGGCTCAGCTACAGCCGGCTAATCAACGGCCTGCGCCGCGCTGGCGTCGAGATCGACCGCAAGATGCTCGCCGATCTCGCGGTGCGCGAGCCCGAGGCGTTCGCGGGGCTCGCCGCCCGCGCGAAGGTCGGCTAGCGGTCGCAGCGCCGGCCCTGCCTGCGCCGCCAGCTCCAGCGAACACACGGTCGCCCCGAGGCGGCCGTCTCGCTTCCCGCCGCGCCGAGGGGCACCGCGCGCGGACGCGTATCATCCTGCGGGCCGGTGCGGAGGGAGCGCGGCGTGCAGGCGATCACCCCCGACCTCGTCACCGAGCTGCCGACCATCACCGAGAGCCGCATCAGCCCGGACGGCCGCCTCGTCGCGTTCGTGGTCTCCGACGTCGACGGTGAGGGCCCCTCCGTCCGCGGCCGTTCGCGGATCCACCTGGCGCCCGCCGACGGTCCTCCCGGCGAGGCGCGCCTGCTCACCGCGGGCCCGCTGGACGGCGCACCCGCGTGGTCGCCGGACGGCGCGCGCCTGGCCTTCGTGCGACGGCCGGGGACGAACGTCGGCGCGGGCGAGCGCGAGCGCGCGCAGGCATGGGTGATCGACGTCGACGGGGGCGAGGCACGGCGCGCGAGCGATCTCCGCGGGGGCGTCGCCGCGCTCGAGTGGATGCCAGACGGCCGCTCGCTGCTGTGCACCAGCCGCGTGGACCCCGACGCCCCGCCCGAGACCGAGCCACGGGACGACGCTGACCGCGCGCCGCGCGTGCGCGTGCTGACGGGGCGCATTCGCTACCGCGGCGACGGGGACGGCTGGCTGGGGGATGCGCGCGCGCAGATCGTGGCCGTGGAGGTCGCGTCCGGCGAGGCGCGCGCGCTGACAAGTGGGCCGCACAACCACACGCGTCCCGTCCCGTCGCCCGACGGCCGGCGCATCGCCTTTGTCTCCTCCGACCGCTCGCGCCGAAGGCACCTGCGCGAGCCGATGGGCCAGGAGCTCTGCGTCATGCCGTCACGCGGCGGCCGTATCGAGCGCCTGGTGCCGGAGGGCTGGTCGCTCGGTCCGCTCGCGTGGTCGCCCGACGGCGGCGAGATCGCGTTCATCGGCACCGATCGGCCCACGGGCCAGGCCTACGTCTACGCCGTGCGCGTCCGCGACCGGCGCGTGCGGCGGCTCACGTCGGATCGCGTTGCGCCGCATTACGGCGCGAGGGGCGCGGAGTTGCGGTGGGTCGGCGGCCGCGTGCTCTTCGGCGCCGACGAGCGCGGCGCGGCCGGGATCTACGCGGTCACGACGGGCACGCGCCCGCGGCTCACGCCGATCCACGCGCGGCAGGAGACGCACGTCTCGCTCTCGCTCTCGGCCGACGGCTCGCGTGCCGCCTACACGCAGGACGAGACCGCGCGGCCGCCGGAGTCCGTCACGCTTGCCCTGCTCGGCGGTCGCCCCCGGCGCGTGAGCGCGGTGTCGCGGGGCTGGCTCGCGGCCCACGCCGTCGCCGGCGCCGAGCGGTTCCGCGTCGTGCGCGCCGGCGTGCCGATCGAGGGGTGGCTGATGCACCCGCCCGCGATCGACCGCGCGCGGCGCGCGCCGCTCGTGCTCAGCGTGCACGGGGGGCCGCACGCCGCGTTCGGGCCGGGCTTCACGCCGGTGCACCAGGTGCTCGCCGGCGCTGGCTACCGCGTGCTCTACGTGAACCCACGCGGCTCCTCCTCGTACGGCGCGGATTTCGTGGCAGCGGTGAACGGAGACTGGGGGGGCGAGGACTACCTCGACCTCATGGCTGCGCTGGACGCGGCGATCGAGCGGCCCGGCGTCGACCCGCGGCGCCTCGGGGTCTACGGCTACTCGTACGGCGGCTACATGAGCGCGTGGATCGTCGGTCAGACGAGCCGCTTCGCGGCGGCGGTGGTGGGCGCGCCCGTCACGGACATCGCGAACTCGTTCCTGCTCGACGACATCGGCGTCGCGCTGGCCGACGTCGAGTGGGGCGGGACGCCCTTCGAGCGTCGCGAGTGGTACGTGGAGCGCTCACCGATCACGCACGTGCAGCGGGTGCGCACGCCGGTGCTCCTGTTGCACGGGGAGGACGATCACCGCTGCCCGATCGCGGACTCCGAGGCGTACTACACGGCGCTGCGCGTGCTCGGGAGGACGGTGGAGTTCGTGCGCTTCCCCGGGAGCTCCCACGCCTTCGCGCGCACGGGGCACCCCGCGCTGCGGCGCGAGTACCTCGCGCGGGTCGTGGACTGGTTCGATCGCTGGCTCGGGCCGCGCGCACGCCGCGGGGGCGCGGTCAGCCGACGCGCGTCCCGTACGTGACGAGCGAGAACGCGAGCCGCTCGGCGACCGCCGGAGCGCGCGGGCCGAGCCGCCGCAGCACGGCGGCGTAGTCGGCTTCGACGCGCTCTGCGAGCCGCCGCTCCGCCGCCGGCGGGACGGCGACGCGGAGCTCGAGCACCACCTGCACGTGCGCGCCCCCGCCCGCGTGCTCGCGGTACGCGAACCCGAGCTCCGCGCCGCGGTGCGCCGGGGGGAGCGCCGCCTCCACGATCGCGACGAGCTGCTCGAGCGCGTGCCACGCGCCCGGCACCTCGAAGAGCAGCGCGACCGCGCGCGGATCCGCGGGCACCTCGATGCTGCTGCCGGCGGCGAGCCGGCGGTCCTCGGTGTACCAGCGGTGGAAGAGCGCGCCGATCGCGACGAGCACCATGACGCTGCCGGCGAACCAGAGCAGGAAGCCCGCGACCTGCTGATCCACACCCGGCGACAGGCCGAACGGCGTCGGTGCCGCCGTGTAGGGCTGGTAGAACGAGCGCTCGCTGAACGCGTAGATGAGCCCGGGGACCTTCGGGAGCAGGAACGGCAGCACGAGGTAGACGAACCCGGCGAGGTAGGGGAGGCGGCGGGCGTCCGGCTCCGGTCCCACGAGCCGCCACCAGTAGACGAGCGCGGCGACCACCCACGCGGCCGCGATCGCGAACGACCCGGCGGCGTGCGGAGCCAACGCGTTCACGACGGCGGGCAGGTGCGTCGCGCCGAGCGCGAGCGCGAAGACCGGGATCGCCACGGCGGGGTGAGTGATCCGGTGCAGCGCGGTCGCGACCGGTCCGGCCCCGGCGAACAGGCCGCGCGGCACCCCGAGCAGGAGCAGCGGCGCGGCGACGAGCGTGATCACGAGGTACTGCGAGGTGCGCACGCTCACCAGGTAACCGGCGCCGAGCGTGCCGGCCGGCCAGTCCAGCGCGAGCCAGAGCGTGAGCCAGCCCGCGGCGAAACCCAGGAACTGGCGACGCGTCGGCGGGTGTCGGCGCGCGGCGAGGAGGTAGCCGACCGCGAGCAGCGTCGCGACGGCCCACACGCCCGGGTGGGCCCGCCATCCCCACGTGAACGGGGTCTCGGCCGAGGCCGGCCACCAGCTGGTTCCCACGCGCGCCCCCGCACCCGGCGTCCCGTCCGGGATTGTAGCGAGGGCCTTCGCGCGGTCAGCCGCGGACGACCGCGCCGAACTCGCGCGCGAGCCGGCGCACGATGCGCGCCTGCTCGCGGTTCGCGTCCTCCGTGGTGAGCGTGCGGTCGGGCGCCTGATAGCGGATCGCGAACGCCACCGACTTCTTGCCCGGCGGGAGCTGGTCGCCGCGGTAGACGTCGAACGGGCGCACGCTCGCCACGAGCGCCGAGCCCTCGATGGCCGCGCGCAGCGCGCCGGCCGCGACGGTGGTGTCGACGACGACCGCGAGGTCCTGCTCGACGGCGGGGAAGCGCGGCACCGAGCGCGCGGCGATGCGCGCCGGCACGTGCGGGAGCAGCGCGGCCAGGTCGAGCTCGAAGAGCGTGACGGGCTGCTCGATGCCGAAGGCGGCGAGCGTCCGCGGGTGCACCTCCGCGAGCACCCCGACAGGCGCGCCGGACTCGCCGCCGGCGCGCAGCCGCGCGACGTGCCCGGGGAGCGTCGCGAACTCGAAGTCGGGGACGTAGTCGAAGGTGAGCCCGAGCTCCGCGCAGGCGGCCTCGAGCATGCCCTTGGCGTCGTAGAAGTCGAGCGCGCGGACGCGCTCGCGGCCCCAGCGGTCGAGCTCGCCGCCGCTCACCGCGCCGACGATCAGCTCGCGCTCCTCCGGCAGCGGGTCGCCGCCGTCCCGGCGCGGGATGTACGCGCGCCCCGCCTCGAAGACGAGGATGTCCTCCGCGCCTGCGCGGATGTTGCGCTCGACGATCTCGAGGACGGCGTGGCGGAGCGTCGGCCGCATCACCTCGCGGTCGGAGGAGAGCGTGTTGCGCACGCGCAGCGGTCGCATCAGCGCGAGGTCCTCGGCGGGCATCACCCGCGACAGCACGGCGTCGCTGGTCAGCGAGTAGGTCACCACCTCCTGCATGCCGGCGCGCACGAGCGCGTCGCGCAGCCGGTCGCGGAGCCCGGGCAGCGGGCTCGGCTCCCACGCCGGGATGCGTCCGCGGATCGTCGTCGCGGGCAGCCGCTCGTAGCCGACGAGCCGCACCACCTCCTCCGCCACGTCGTCGGCGATCGTCACGTCGGTGCGCCACCACGGCGGTCGCACGACGAACCGGCCGTCGAGGCGGCCGCCGTCCCCCTCGCCGAGCTCGAAGCCGAGCGCGCCGAGGATCGACTCGACCTCGACGGTGGGGACGTGCACCCCGAGCAGCGTGTCGAGCCGGGCGCGGGTGATCGTGACCGCGGGCGTGCGAGCCGGCGCCGGGTGGGCGTCGACGACCCCGCGCCGCGCGGTGCCGCCGCACACTTCGACGAAGAGCTTCGTCGCGCGCCGCGCGGCGTGCAGGGCGAGCTCCGGCGAGAGGCCGCGCTCGAAGCGGCCGGAGGCCTCCGACCGCAGTGCGAGTCGCGTCGAGGTCCGGCGGATGCTCGTCGGGTCGAAGCGCGCGGCCTCGAGCAGGATGTTGCGGGTCGTCGCGGTGACCTCGGTGGCCTCGCCGCCCATCACGCCGGCGAGCGCGATCGGCCGGCCGGCACCGCGCTCGTCTTCGTCGGTGATGAGGAGCGTGTCCGGCGTGAGTGCGCGGCGCTGGCCGTCCAGCGTGACGAGCTCCTCACCGGGGCGCGCGGTGCGCACCACCACGCGTCGGCGGACGCGGTCGAGGTCGAACGCGTGCAGCGGCTGGCCGAGCTCGAGCATGACGTAGTTCGTCACGTCGACAACGTTGTTGATCGGGCGCATGCCGGCGGCGCGCAGGCGCTCCTGCATCCACGCAGGGGAGGGACCGATCGTGACGCCCTCGATCACGGTCGCGACGTAGCGCGCGCAGAGCGCGCGGTCCGCGATCGCGATCTCCACCGCCTGGGCGGCGTCCGGGCCCGCGGCCTCGTAGCGCTCGTCCGGCTCGCGGAGCGTCGAGGCCCCGACGAGGGCGGCGACCTCGCGCGCGATGCCGAGCATGCACATCGTGTCGGCGCGGTTGGGCCACGTGTGGACGTCGAGCACGACGTCGCCCAGATAGTCGGCGAGCGGCGTCCCGATGGGGGCGTCCGGCGGCAAGACGAGGATGCCCTCGTGCTCATCGGAGAGGCCGAGCTCTCGCTCCGAGAGCACCATGCCCGCGGACTCGACCCCGCGGATCTTCGCGGCCTTGAGCCGCACGCGCTTCCCGCTGTGGCCGTCGACGAGGTCGGCGCCCTCGCGGCCGAACGCGACGCGCTGGCCGGCCGCCACGTTCGGGGCCCCGCACACGACCCGCTGCGGCTCGGCTCCGCCGTAGTTCACGGTCGCGAGCCGCAGCCGGTCGGCCTGCGGGTGGGGCTCGACCGCCAGCACCTCCGCCACGCGGACCAGGTCGCGGTCCCAGTCACCGCCGATCCGCCGGACGCCCTCGACCTCGGCCGAGGCCTCGGTGAGGCGGCGCGCAAAGGTGTCGACGTCGAGATTCGCCGGCAGGTCCACGTACTCGCGTAGCCACTTGAGCGAGACGAGCATGGGCGTGGTCCCCCCGGCTAGCGTTTGCAGCAGTCTCGGCCATGGCGCGCTTGGCGGCCAGCCGAGTCCGGCGGAGCTCGCCGTCGAACGGGTCACCCGGTTGAGATCCGTGCCCAGGGCGCGGTGTGCCCGCCCGAGGTCTCGGACGCCCGGTGGTGCCCGCGCGCTGCGCCCAGGGCGGCGCGAGATGCGAAAGAGGACCTGATCAATGCGAGGATCACGGGACGATGCGCGCTTACGTATCTATACGCGTCGCCACGGCGGCGGACCCGTCCACCGCTGCCCTATGTCCGCGACCTAACTCAGGGCCGCCGTCTCCAGTGGGCAAGATTATGTAGTGCGATATCGCGGGAGGGGGCTGCCAGCGCGCGGAGGCCGCAGATCGCCGGCACGACGGCCCCCTGCTCCGGCGGCTGCGGCTCCTAGAACTGGCGGAGGAAGCGGAGGTCGTTCGCGTAGAAAGTGCGGATGTCCTCGACGCCGTACTTGAGCATCGCGATCCGCTCGACGCCCATCCCCGCGGCGAAGCCCGTGTAGCGCTCCGCGTCGTAGCCCGACGCAGACACGATCTCCGGGTGCACCATGCCGGCGCCCATGATCTCGAGCCAGCCTGATCCGCGGCAGACGGGACAGCGCGGGTCGTCACCCGGGCAGTTGAAGCAGTCGACCGCGAGCTCGACGCCGGGTTCGACGAACGGGAAGTACGAGTTGCGCAGCAGCACCCGGCGCTCGGGGCCGAACATCTGGCGCGCGAACTCCTGGAGCGTGCCCTTGAGGTCGGCCAGCGAGACGCCCTCGTCGACGGCGAGGACCTCGACCTGCTGCATCATCCACTCGTGCGTGGCGTCGGTCGCCTCGTACCGATAGCAGCGGCCCGGCACGACGATGCGCACGGGGGGCGCGTGCCGGTCCAGGTAGCGGATCTGCATGGGGCTCGTGTGCGTGCGCAGGAGGAGCGGCGTGCGCCCGTCGACCTCTTCGTCGATCCAGAAGGTGTCCCACATGTCGCGCGCGGGGTGGTGCTCGGGGATCCGCAGCCGTCCGAAGTTGTAGTCGTCGAGCTCGACCTCCGGTCCCTCGATCGCGGCGAAGCCCATGCGGCCGAAGATGTCGAGGATATCGCGCAGCGTGCGCGTGACGGGGTGGAGGTGCCCGGGGCGCCGCGGGCGTCCGGGGAGCGTCACGTCGAGCGGCGCCGTGGCGTGGTGCTCGAGGGCGGCGTGCTCGAGCGCCATGCGGCGCGCCTCGAGCGCCCCCTCAAGCGTCTCCTTCGCCGCGTTCGCCGCCTGCCCGACCGCGCGGCGGTCCTCGGCGTCCAGGGAGCCGATGCCCCGGAGCACCCGGGTGAGCGCCCCCGACCGCCCCAGCACGCGTGTCCGCCACGCCTCCAGCGCAGCCTCATCCTCCGCGGTGGCGAGGCTCGCCCGCGCCTCATCGACGATCGCAGCCACGCGCGCGAGCGCGTCACGGTCGCTCATGCGCAGAAGTCTATGCGTGGTCGCGCCGGCCATCCAGCGAGAACTCGTCGTCGCGGGCGCGGTGCGCGGAGCTGGCGGCGGACGCGACGTCGTCGTGCGCGCGTCCGTCGCGATGTCGTGCGCCGCGCGATCGTCTTCATGCGAATCGCGTGCGCGTTGCGCGATCGTCCCCGGCTGATCGTCGCGACGATCAGCGCGCAGCCCGCGGTGATCTGGTTTCGGCTGATCGGTGCGCGATCAGAACACGACGATCTGGTCGCGAGACCGTTGACACTGATCGCATGTGCAGCGCACGATTGCGTGTGCGCTGGTCGTGCGCACTGTTCGTGACGATCACGGACAGGCCACAGGGAGGGCAACAGATGCCGATCCGTGGGTACGTCCTCGTCGAAACCGAAGTCGGACGGACCCAGGCAGTCGGCGATGCCATCCGACACATCAAGTCGCAGTTTGCGACCGTGAAGTCGGTGGACACCGTGACTGGGCCCTTCGACGTGATCGTGCAGCTCGAGGCGGACGACCTCGACAAGCTCGGGAAGTCGATCACGACCGACATCCAGAACCTGGATGGGGTACAGCGCACGACGACGTGTCTCTCCGTGAACCTCGCGTAGGCTTCCCGCGTTGTGTCACACGGGGGGAACGGCATCATGAAGAGGGGAGAGTGACCGTATGGCCCAGGGCAAGGCGAAGACGTCGAGTAGGAAGGCGAGCGCGGCCAAGGCGGCGCCGGCGAAGGCGACCGCAAAGCGCGCTCCGGCCAAGAAGGCTGCCGCCGCGAAGGCGCCGGCCCGCCGCCGCACGACGCCCGCGACGACGACCAAGCGGACGCCGGCGCGCGCGGCCGCGCGCAAGAGCACCGCGGCTCGCTCGACGACCAGCCGCGCGGCCTCGAGCCGCACCCGAGCGGCCTC
>VGNK01000069.1 GCA_016866055.1 Chloroflexota bacterium
GGAGGTCGAGGTCGACGGCGCGCGCGTCGCCGCGGAGGTGGTGCCGCTGCCGTTCGTCGCGCCGCGCGCGCGGGGGGGAGCGCCCGAGGGGCGCGCAGGCTCCTAGCGCGCCGCCTTCGGCGGTGAGCCGCCCGCGCTCATCACGAGACGGAGCGTGCGGTCCTCGTACGCGAGCAGCCGGAGCGCCAGGAACAGCGGCGCCCCCAGCACGATCCCGAGCACCGCGTAGCGGACCGCCTCCTCCGGCGAGGCGTCGGAGTGCCAGCCCTCCTCGATGTCCTCGGCGGCGAGCTCCTGCGCGATGCGAGCGTACCCGACGAGGTCGCCCGGGCCCCCGTCCGGCATCCACACGCGGCGGATCGTCGTGATCGCCCGCGCGAGATCGCGCCGCGCCGCGGCCTCAGGGCGCACGATCCAGCCGAGGCGATCGAGGAACGCACCGACCTCGGCGAGCGCCCGCTGGAATTGGGGATCGGCCTCCAGCTCGTCGTCCTCCCCCCGCCGGGCGTTCTCCGACAGGGCATCCGCCGCCGCGGCCAGGAACGCCGGGTTGCTCGGGGGCGTCTCGTCGATCGCACGCAGCACGCCGCGGATCTGCTCGATCCCGAGCCCGCCCACGCCGCGCACCGCGCGGATGAGGTCGAGGCGCTTCACGTGCGACTCGCCGTACTGCGCCTGGTTCGGCGCTGTGGCCTCCCCCGCCGGGAGCAGCCCCTCGCGGATGTAGAAGCGGATCGTCGCGACGGTGACCCCGGTCCGGCGGCTGAGCTCGGAGATCTTCACCGGCGGCGCTCCGTGGGGAGGGGGTTGACAAGGGAACGCGGAGTATTACTCTGCGTTCTGCATTGGTGCGTAGTACAACTCCGCATAGTGATACTCCAAGTAGTAACAGTGTGCGTAGGGATACTATGCGAACAGGCTGACGCCTGCCAGAGCCGCGGACGGGGGCGCCCCGCAGATTTGCGGGGATGCACCCTGAGGGAGCGGCGGATCGAGTCCGGGAACGGGCGAGGGATGCTCGACGAGCGAGAGGGCGTGCGCCCAGCGCACATCCTGCGGCAGCGGCGGGCGCACGTCGGTGGGGGGCTCCCGACCTACAGTGACACGCGCCGCGACCTGGCACCCGTCGCGCTGGAGCCCGCCTGATCTTCGCGGTCCGGGTCGGCCAGGCCAGCGGGCACGACCGCGCGGGCTGGACGCGGTCGAAGGGGGGGCGAAATGGCGGCGATCCTCTAGTGCCGTGAGCTGGCGAAGCGGTTCGGCGCGATCCACGCCGTGGACGGCGTCAGCTTCGAGATCGCGGAGGGCGAGACGTACGGGCTGCTCGGGCCGAACGGGGCGGGCAAGACCACGACGATCTCGATCGCGGTAGGGCTGCTCGAGGCCGACGGCGGCGAGGTGCGGGTGCTCGGCGAGCCGGTGACGACGCGGAGCGTCGCCGCGCGTGCGCAGATCGGATACGTGCCGCAGGAGATCGCGGTCTACCCGGACCTCACCGGCCGGGAGAACCTCCGGTTCTTCGCGCGGCTGTACGGGATGCGCGAGTCGGACGCCAGGGCGCGCGTCGACGAGGTGCTCGAGCTGGTCGGGCTGACCGATCGCGCCGACGACCTCACGCGCCAGTCCTCGGGCGGGATGCAGCGCCGGCTCAACATCGGGTCAGCCCGAGGTCGAAGCGGAGGTAGGAGAGCAGGTTGCGGTCGAGGCGCGCCGCCTCGCGCGGCTCGCCGTTCACGGTCAGCGTCGGCCGTCCTCTCGTTGCGTGTGCGGGAGGATAGCGCCGCGCGGCTCCTGCGCGGCCTACCGCGCCCGGCTCCCGCCGTCGACCGTGTAGATCCCGCCCGTGACGAACGAGGCGTCGTCGCTGCAGAGGTAGGCCACGAGCGCCGCGACCTCCTCCGGCCGCCCGATCCGGCCCATCGGTCCGAGCTGCCCCATGCTCCGCTTCGCCGCTTCCGGGTCGTCCGGATTCGCGGCGCGCGCGAGCGCGTCGCCCATCGGCGTGTCGATCACCGCGGGGCAGACCGCGTTTACGCGGATGCCCAGCGGCGCGAGCGCGAGCGCCGCCGACTTCGTCATCCCGACCACCGCGTGCTTGCTCGCGCCGTACGCGAAGAGCGTCGGCGTCCCCTGCAGCCCCGCCACCGACGCGGTGTTGACGATCGCGCCGCCCCCGCGCTCGCGCATCGCGGGCGCGACCTCGCGGATCCCGAGCCAGACGCCCTTCACGTTCACCGCGAGCACTCGGTCGAAGAGCTCCTCCGGGTAGTCGAAGAGCGTCGTCACCGGCCCGAGGATCCCCGCGTTGTTGAAGAAGAGGTCGACCCCGCCGAAGCGGCGCTTCGCCTCGTTCACGTAGCCGTGCACGTCGGCCGCCTTCGTCACGTCGGCGTGCACGACGTGCGGCTCGCCGCCCGCGCGCTCCACGATGGCCGCGCTCTCCTCGAGCGCCGTCCCCGCGAGGTCGACGAGCACCACCTTCGCACCGTCGAAGGCGAAGCGCGCCGCCGCCGCGCGGCCGATGCCGCCCGCCGCCCCGGTGATCACCGCGACCTTGCCGTCGAAGCGCCCCATCCCAGCCCCTCCCATCAGTCAGTTCGCGCCTCCGCCGGCCCGGCGTGACGGCCGCGCCGCGGGTCAGTAGCCCGCCTCGATCGCGTTCCCCCACTGGAACGGGCGCGTCAGCACGTGGCCCACGTGGTGCTCGCCGGCGAAGTGCTTCACGGCCGCGCGCAGTGGCTCCGTGAGCTCCACGCGGTACCCGACCTCCTGCGCGTACATGCGCGGGTTGAGGTAGATGTCGATGTAGACGATCCGCCCCGCGGCCGCCGGAAGCAGCGCGGCGGCCTCGGCGGTGCGCTCGCCGACGGCGCGCAGCAGCTCCTCCATCGTGCGCACCGGCCAGAGCCGCCTCGCCGCCACGAACGCGTCGTGCGCGGGGACGTGGATCAACGGCGGCGCGTCGGGCGCCTCGCCGTGCGAGAAGCGCGGCGGCCCGAGGTGCGCCGCCGCCCACGCGTAGGCGCACGCCTCGCTCAGCACGTCCTGCACCCGCTCGTCGCGCTCCGACCAGCCGTTGCATGCCTCCGCCCCGTGCGCGCCCACGAGCCGCGCCGCGAGCGCCTCGGTCGCCCCGCCGTCCGCGAGGGCGTCGAGCGCGCGGCCCAGCCAGTAGAGCGGCGGGTGGTGCTCGGGCGAGCGCGTCTTCATCAGCGCGAGCCAGCACGCCTCCCCCCACCGCACCGGCTCGATCCGCGGGAAGAGCTGCTCGATCCACGGACCGATCTCCATGCGCTCATCGTAGGGGCGGGGCGGGCCCAGGCGCCCGCGCGGTGGCCCGCCGCGCGGTCACGCCCGCGCGGCCGCCCGCGCGCGATCGCGCTGGCCCCGGCCGCGCCTCGCGCATAGCCTCGCGCCGTGATCGACGAGTTCGCGCGCGCCGTCGTGCTCGGGATCGTGCAGGCGGTCACCGAGTTCCTGCCGATCTCGTCGTCGGGACACCTCGTACTCGCCGCCGAGGTCGTCGGCCGCAGCGTCGACACGCTCACCTTCGACGTCGCACTCCACCTCGGCACGATGGTCGCGGTCATCGGCTACTTCTGGCGCGACTGGGCGCGGATGGCGGGCGCGGTCCTCTACGACCTCGCGCGGCACGGGCCGCGGATGTCGCGGTGGAGCCACCCGTCGCGGCTCGCTCTCTCGATCGCGTGCGCGACGCTGCCCGCCGTGGCCGCGGGCTTCCTCCTGCAGGACGTGATCGACGAGCGCCTGCGCCGCCCCGAGGTCGTCGTCGCGACGCTGATCGGCTTCGCGCTCGTGATCGGTGCGCTCGACGCGTGGGGCGGGACGGTGGGGCGGCTGGCGGACATGGATCTTCCCCGCGCGTTCGTCGTGGGGATCGCGCAGGCGGTGGCGCTCGTCCCCGGCGTCTCGCGCTCGGGGATCACGATCGCGGCCGCGCGCGGGCTCGGCTTCGACCGCCCGACGGCGGCCCGCTTCTCGTTCCTGCTGTCGGCGCCCGCGGTGTTGGGGGCCGGGGTGTTGCAGTTCGCCGGCGCGATGCGCGAGCCGGAGCCGCTCGCGTGGGGGCCGCTGCTCGTCGGCGCGGGCGTGGCGGCGGTGGCGGGCGCGCTGGTGATCCGCGGCTTCCTCGCGTTCGTTTCGCGGCGGACGTTGGCGCTCTTCGTCTGGTATAGAATCGCGCTCGGCCTCGCCACCCTCGTCGCCATCCTCCTCGGCGCCCTCTAGGTGGGGCCATGGACTGAGCCGCGCGCGCACCTCGGAGACGGCCGATGCTGGAGACGCTCGAACTCGACGGCAAGACGGTGATCGTGACCGGCGGCGGACGCGGGCTCGGCCGCGCGATGGCGAAGGCGCTCGCCGAGGCCGGCGCGCACGTGGTGGTCGCCGCGCGCACACCGGATCAGCTCGACCAGACCGTGAAGGAGATCGCCGACGCCGGCGGCGAGGCGTACTCCGTGCGCACCGACGTCACTGACCCGGAGCAGGTGAACGCGCTCGTCGAGGCCGCCGTCCAGCACTACGGCAGGCTCGACGCGATGTTCGCGAACGCCGGCGGTGGGGGCGGCACGAACGCCGAGTTCTGGGAGTACCCGGACTGGGCGTTCGAGGAGGTGCTCGCGACGAACCTGAAGTCGGCGTTCTACTCCGGGCGCGCGGCGGCGAAGCAGTTCGTCGCGCAGGGCACGGGCGGCGTCATCGTGAACACCTCCTCGGGCACCGCGCTGCGCGGCAACCGCAACTTCGCCTACCCGACCGCGAAGGGCGGGGTGATCTCGCTGACGAAGTCCGAGGCGACGATGCTCTGGGGGCACGGGATCCGCGCGAACGTGATCGTCCCCGGCTTCGTCTCGCAGGCGCCGCCGCGCGACGAGCGGGACGCGGAGTTCCGCAAGCAGCGCGGGCAGTTCATCCCCGTGCGCCGGCTCGGCGAGTGGTGGGAGCTCGGCCCGCTCGCGGTCTTCCTCGCCTCCGACGCCTCGCGCTACATCACCGGCGCGGAGTTCATCATCGACGGCGGCGGTCTCGCGGGCGGCCTCGGGCCGGTCGGCTTCGAGCCCCACCACGAGTGGTAGGGGGTGTCCGATGCCGAAGGCCTCGCACTTCGACCTGAGCGGCAAGAAGGCGATGGTCGTCGGCGTGGAGAGCCCCGCGGCCGCGGCGATCGCACGCGCCTACGGCGAGGCCGGCGCCGACGTCGCGCTCTGCACGCTCGAGGCCGACGAGAGCGTCGTGGCCGCGCGCCGCCTCGCGAAGGAGATCGAGCGGTTGGGCCGGCGAGCGGCCGTCTACACGATGGACGTGAAGCTCGGCCGCAACGTCCAGGTGACCACCCGCCAGGTCGCGAAGGAGCTCGGCGGCCTCGACATCGTCTGCAGCGCCGCGGACCGCTTCCTCGCGAAGCCGATCACGAAGATCACCGACACCGAGCTCGCCACGGTGCTGCGGCTCAACTTCAGCTCGCACTTCTTTGTCGTGCGGTCGGCGCTGGGCGAGATGCAGAAGGGCGGCGTGGGCGGCCGCATCGTCGTGCTCACGCAGGTGCTCGGCGAGCGGGGGCTGCCGAACACCTCGGCCTACTCGGCGGCGCACGGCGCCACCTACAACCTCGTGCGCGCGGTCGCGCAGGAGGTCGCCCACGAGGGGATCTCGATCAACGGGATCGCGCTCGGCTGGATGGAGTGGCACGCCGACCGCATCGCGCCCGACGACGAGCAGGCGCAGCGCGCGACCCGCTTCCCGATCATGAAGCGCATGGGGACGGCGGACGAGGTGGGGCCGCTCGCGGTCTACCTCTCGGGCACGGGCGTGGGGTACGTGACCGGGCAGATCTTCCCGGTCGACGGCGGCCTGCTGCAGCACCTGTAGGCGGGGCGCACGCCCCGGGACGGCACGCGGTCGGGTGGAGCGGCGCGCGATCGCATCGCGCGGCGGGAAGGAGACGGACGGATGGACTACGAGACGCTGATCGTCGAGAAGGAGCGGGGGCGCGCGCGCATCACGCTCAACCGCCCCGAGAAGCTGAACGCGCTCTCGCGGCGGCTGCAGGAGGAGCTGCGGAAGGCGCTCTGGGACGCCGACCAGGACACGCGCGTGCACAGCGTGATCCTGCGCGGCGCCGGCCGCTCGTTCTGCGCCGGCTACGACCTCACCCCGGACCGCCGCCGCCCCGGCGAGACCGACGCGCGCGACGACTACCCCGAGGTCTACCGCACCGGCCAGTCGTTCGACGACGACACCTGGCGCATGGAAGAGGCGCAGCGCGACCGTATGACGATCTTCGACATGCACAAGCCGGTGATCGGCCAGATCCACGGGTACTGCGTGGCCGGCGGCACCGACCTCGTCTTCCTCTGCGACATCGTGGTGGCGGCCGAGGACGCGCGCATCGGCTTCCCGCCCGTGCGCGCGATGGGCGGCCCGCCGGCGCACATGTGGACGTACCACGTGGGGCCCCAGTGGGCGAAGTACATGCTGCTGACCGGCGAGTTCATCTCCGGCAGGGAGGCCGAGCGCATCGGGCTCGTCTGGAAGGCGGTCTCGCCCGAGTCGCTCACGGAGACGGTGGAGGAGCTCGCCGACCGGCTCGCGATGATCCACCCGGACTTCCTGTCGGGGAACAAGCGCGCGGTGAACCTCGCGCTCGAGCTGCAGGGTGCGCGCACGATGCAGCGGCTGGCGGCGGAGCTCGACGCGCGCATGCACGCCTCGCCCGCGATGGAGGACTGGCGCCGCCGCAACCGCGACGAGGGGCTGAAGGCGGCGCTCGCGTGGCGCGACGGCCGGTTCGCCAGCGCGGAGCAGCGGCGCGGCTGGCAGCAGGAGCACTGGGCCGAGGGGCCACGCGCACCGGCGCGCGGCTAGGCGAGCGCGCTCGCGCCGCGTGAGGCGGCGAGGACGGGAGCACGGGATGGGGATCCTCGAGGAACGGTTCGACCTGAGCGGCCAGGCGGCGATCATCACGGGCGCCGGCACCGGCCTCGGACAGCAGATGGCGCTCGCGCTCGCGGACGCCGGCTGCGACATCGTGGGCGCCGGCCGGCGCACGGAGCCGCTCGAGGAGACGGGGGCGCAGGTGCGCGCCAGGGGGCGGCGCTACCTCGCCTGCACGGGCACGGACGCCACCGACTCCGCGCAGGTGAACGCGATGGTCGAGCGCGCGATCGCTGAGATGGGGCGCATCACGGTCCTCATCAACAACGCCGGGGGCGGCACCGCCGGGCGCGGCAAGTCGCTGCCCGAGCTCACCGACGAGGACTGGCACAGCGGGATCGACACCAACCTGAGCTCCGCGTTCTACTGCTCGCGCGCGGTCGTGCCGCACATGCTCGAGCGCGGGGGCGGTCGCATCATCAACATCACCTCGGGCTGGGGCTTCCGCGGCGGCCGCAACAACTTCATGTACTCGATCGCGAAGGGCGGGGTGATCCAGCTGACGAAGGCGCTCGCGATGACCTACGCGCGCGACCAGATCCGCTCGACGTGCATCGCGCCGGGGCTCTTTCCCCACACGAGCGATCCGGAGCAGCTCGCGCAGATCGGCGAACGGCAGCCGGCCGGCCGCCCCGGATGGATGTGGGAGGTCGGCGCGCTCGCGGTCTTCCTCGCCTCGCCCGGGGCCGACTACCTGTCCGGCGAGACGATCCTGATCGACGGTGGCGCGATCGCGGCGGGGCTGACCCCCGCCGGGCTCGTGCCGGTGGCGGAGGGGTAGGCACGGGATGACGAACGCCCCCGCCGGCGGGCGCCGGCGCTTCTTCGACCTCTCCGGCAAGCACGCGCTCGTCACGGGCGCCACCGGACCGCTCCAGCGCGCGCTGGCGGTGGCGCTCGCGGACGCCGGCGCGAACGTCTCGGTGACGACGCTGCACGACGCGCAGGCCGAGGAGGTTCAGGCGAACTCGATCCTGAACGAGTGCTGGTCGTTCGGCCGCAGGGGCGAGGCGCGCCGGCTCGACCTCACGGACGCCGGCGCGGTTGAGCGCGCCGTCGACGAGCTCGAGCGCTCGGTCGGGCCGTTCGACATCCTCGTGAACGGCGTGCACGAGGCGAACGTCAAGCCGGTCGTCGAGACGACGCCCGCGGAGTGGGAGCGCGAGCTCGCGCGCAACGCGACGAGCGTCTTCGTGGCTACGCGCGCCGTCGGCCGGCGCATGCTCGAGCGCGGCAAGGGCCGCGTCGTGACGCTGGTCTCGATCATCGAGGACCGCGGGATCCCGAACTGCGCCACGTTCGGGGCGTCGCAGGGGGCGGTGCTCGGCTTCACCCGCTCGGCCGGGATCGAGTGGGCGCGACGCGGCGTCACGGTGAACGCGCTCGGGCTCGGCTTCTTCGACGAGCTGCCCGGCCCGCAGCGCGACGAGGAGCTGCACGCGGTGCTCGAGCGCTACATCCCGCTGCGGCGGCTCGGGACGCCGGCCGACCTGCAGGCGGCGCTGCTCTACCTCGTCTCGGACGAGGCCGGCTTCATGCAGGCGGAGGTCGTCACGGTCGACGGCGCGATCGCCATCCACGCGTGATGCGGTGACGGCGAGCGACGAGGCCGGCATGCAGGCGGGCGCGCACGAGCGCGACCCGGTCGGCCACCCCGGCCCGCGCTGGGAGGGCGACGGGCGGCTGCGCCCGCGTCGCGGCGAGCGCGCGCGACCTCCGGCGGCGGAGGCCGCCGCGCCCGCTGAGCTCGCGATCGCGCCGTTCTCGCGGCGCGTGCTCGGCTTTGCCGTCGACTGGCTCATCCTCTCGCTGATCCCGTTCCTCATGATCGCGCTGATGCTGCCGGGGGGCGGCGCAGACCGGCCGAACCCGGCCGACAGCGACCTCGTTCGCATCCTGTTCGCGTATTCGGTCGTGCGCATCAGCTTCAACTGGTACTTCAGTGCGATCGGCTGGTCGCCGGGCAAGCGCGTCACGGGGCTGCGCATCGAGACGGCGGTGCGCGCAGCGCCGGGCCCGTGGCGTGGCCTCGTGCGGGCGCTCGTGGCGGAGCTGAGCGCGTTCTTCTGGCTCGGCTACCTCTGGGCGGCCTGGGACCGGCGCCAGCAGACCTGGCACGACAAGGCCGCCGGCACCTGGGTCGTGTATCGGGAGCCGCCGCCCCCGCGCGAGCGTCGCTGAGCCGGGCTCGCGGCGAGCAGCCTCCTCCGCGTCTCAGTCCGCGGCGGCGGGGGGCGCCTCGGTCGCCCAGAGCAGCGCGTACCCGCCCAGGCCCGCCACCAGCGAGGCGACGAGGATCCCGAACTTCGCGTCGTTGATCGGCGTCGCGTCCGCGAACGAGAGCTCGGTGATGAAGAGCGAGACGGTGAAGCCGATCCCGCCGAGCACGCCGAGCCCGAACACCGAACGCCAGCGGACCCCGAGCGGAAGCTGCGCCCCCGCGCGCACCGCGAGCCAGATGCCGGCCGTGATCCCGACCGGCTTCCCGAGCACCAGGCCGATGGCCACGCCCCACGTGAGCGCGCTCCCGAGCGCGTCGTTCACCGTCTCGGGGCTGAGCGTCACCCCCGCGTTCGCGAGCGCGAACAGCGGCACGATCCCGAAGGCGACCACCGGGTGCAGCTCGTGCTCGAGCCGGTCCAGCGGCGCGACCGAGTGCACGCTGATTGCGCGCAGCGTCAGCAGCGCGTCGGTGCGCAGCTCGTGCGCCTCCTCCGGGTCGTGCGCCTGCTCGCTCGACCGGAAGCGCTCGATCATCCGCTGCGCGAGATCCGAGAAGCCCTCGGAGCGGTACCACGCGCGCCACGGCGTCATCAGCCCGAACGCCACGCCGACGATCGTCGGATGGATGCCGGACTCGAGTACCGCCGCCCACGCGATCACGCCGAACAGCACGTACAGCGGGATCCACCAGATCCCCCACTGCTGCGCCACCCACGCGGCGAGGAGCATGGAGAGCGCGATCCCCATCGGCGCCCAGGAGACGGTCTCGGTGTAGAAGACGGCGATCACGATGATCGCGCCGATGTCGTCCACGATCGCGATCGCCAGCAGGAGCGCCTTGAGCCCGTTCGAGATCCGCGGCCCCAGCATCGCGAGCACCCCCAGCGCGAACGCGATGTCCGTCGCGATCGGGATGCCCCACCCCTTCGCGAGCTCGGGGTCGCGGGTGATGGCCACGAAGATCAGCGCCGGCGCGATGATGCCGCCGAGCGCGCCGAGCAGCGGGACGATCACGCGTCGCCGGCTTGCGAGCTCGCCGAGCGTGACCTCGCGCTTGATCTCGAGCCCCACCAGGAAGAAGAAGACCGTCATCGCGCCGTCGTTGATCACGGCGTGCAGGCTCTTGCTCAGCGTGTAGACGCCGAGGTCGACCGTGACCTTCTGCTCGAGCAGGTCGTGGTAGAAGGCCGACCACGGCGAGTTCGCCCAGATCAGCGCCGCGAGCGCCGCCCCGAGCAGGACCATGCCACCCGACGTCTCCGTCTGGATGAAGTCCTGCACCGGCCGGACGAACTGCTCGAAGCGCGCGCGCCGCGCCGCCAGGTCATGGCTCGTGAACGCCATCTCGCCTCCCTCGCGCCCCGCCAGGCGCCGCGCCGACGCTCAGCATGCCGGGACGCGCCGACGCAGACAATCGCCTCGAGCGGGGTAGGATTGCGTCCGTCATGCGACCTGTGGGGCGGGGGGTGCGCGCATGCTGGGTGCATATCGGGTCCTCGATCTCACCGACGAGCGTGGGGCGCTGTGCGGGCAGATGCTCGCGGACCTGGGGGCCGACGTGATCGCGGTGGAGCCGCCCGGCGGCAGCCGCGCGCGTCGGCGCGGGCCGTTCGCCGGAGACGCGCCGGACCCGGAGCGCTCCCTCGTCTGGTGGTCCTACGCGCGCGGCAAGCGCTCGATCGTGCTCGACCTCGCGCGGCCTGAGGGGCGCGAGCAACTGAAGCGGCTCGTGCGCGCCTCGGACGTGCTCATCGAGTCATCCGAGCCGGGCCGGATGGCGGCGCTCGGGCTCGGCTACGAGCAGCTCGAGCGCGAGCAGCCGGGGCTCGTCTACGTCTCGATCACCGGCTTCGGCCAGGACGGCCCCAAGGCCGGCTACGTCGCGACCGACCTCGTCGTGAGCGCCGCGTCCGGGCCGAGCGCCTTCATCGGCGACGAGGATCGCGCGCCGCTCCGCTTCGGCGTGCCCCAGGCCTTCCACCACGCCGCCGCCGAGGCCGCCGACGCCGCGCTGATCGCGCTCTGGGAGCGCCGGCGCTCGGGCCGCGGCCAGCACGTCGACGCCTCCGCGCAGCAGGCGTTCGCGCAGGCGACGCAGTCGACGATCCTCGCGGCCGCGATCGGCGAGCAGGAGTCGCGGCGCGTGCGCGGCGGCGCCACGCTGGGGCCGCTCTTCATCCCGCTCGTCTGGCAGGCGAGGGACGGCTACGTCTCGATCACGTTCGCCTTCGGCACGGCGATCGGACCCTTCTCCCGCCGCCTCATGGAGTGGATCCACGAGGAGGGCGGCTGCGACGAGGCGACGCGCGACAAGGACTGGATCGGCTACGCGGGGCTGCTCATGACCGGCGCCGAGTCGGTCGACGAGTACCGCCGCGTGCTCGGCGTCGTCGACGCCTTCGCGCGGACGAAGACGAAGGCGCAGCTGCTCGAGGCCGCGCTCACGCGTCGCCTGCTGATCGCGCCGATGGCGACGGTCGGCGACCTCGTCGCCAGCGAGCAGTTCGCCGCGCGCGACTACTGGCGCGACGTGGAGCAGCCGCAGCTCGGCCGCGCCGTGCGCCACCCCGGC